>JAJTHO010000192.1 GCA_021297975.1 Alphaproteobacteria bacterium | reverse complement strand
TTGACACGAACATTCTGGTCGCTGCCACACGCAACCGGCTGGGGCCGTCGTTTGCACTCCTCCAACTGGTCCGCAAAAGATATGTCGTGATGTGCTGCAGCCCGGCGCTGTTTCTGGAGTACGAGGATGTACTGAAACGTCCGCAACAGCTTGCAGCCTGCGGTTGGCTGGCCACGGAAGGAGAAGAAGCGTCTCCTTCTTCTTCCGTCACAACCGCTGCTGCTGCGCACGGTGAGTGTGCCGACGGGTTCGCCGCCCAGCGTGGACTCATCGGAAATCTTAATATCCGCGCCCATCTCGCGCAGCGTGGTGATAAGCCCCGTGCGGGTGGGGTTCAGGCAGACATCCGGCAATACCAGCTCGCTATCCTTCGTTATTATTGCGGCAACCATTGGAAACGCGGCGGAGGAGGGGTCTGCGGGCACAGTGAGAGACAATGGCGACAGCTCACGCCCGCCGTTAATCTCAATCACCCGCGTGCCGTGTGAATCCGATAAAATAGAAATATCCGCGCCGATGGCGGCCAGCATCCGTTCGGTATGGTCGCGGCTGAGGTATTTTTCCACAACGCGGGTTGTGCCGTTAATATTCAAACCGGCCAGCAAAATAGCCGATTTCACCTGCGCCGAGGCGACGGGCAGGGTGTAGTCAATCGGAATCGGCTGTTCTGCCCCGCGAATCCCAAGAGGCAAGCGCCCGCCCATGCGGCTGGTAAACACCGCGCCGCAGCGCGACAGCGGCGTTATCACCCGCTGCATCGGGCGGCGGGATAGGGAGGCATCGCCGCTGAAAAACGCGGTGATATTCTGGCTGGCCAGCAGCCCCAGCAAGAGCCGCGTGGAGGTTCCCGAATTGCCCATATCCAGCACGGTTTCCGGCTCTAAATAGCCGCCAACCCCAACCCCGCGCACCAGCCAATCCGCGCCGTCGCGCGTGATAACGCTGCCCATGGCTCGGAGCGCACCGGCGGTTGCGTGGACATCTTCGCTTTCCAGCAAACCCTTAATCCGGCTTTCGCCGATGGCAAGGCTGGCGAACATCAAGGCGCGGTGGGAAATAGACTTATCCCCCGGCACGCGGAGCGTGCCAGAGAGGCTTTTTGTGGGGGAAGCGATGAGGCGTGTCATAATAGCGTCAGGAAAATCCTCTTGACAGTCGAAGGCGCAGCCGTATCACTGCGCCCTTATTGAGAAGGTTTATATACCATGGCAAAACCAGAGTGGGGAATCAAGCGGCAATGCCAAAGCTGCGGCGCTGTGTTTTACGACATGAAGAAAGATCCCATCGCCTGCCCGAAATGCGGCGCGGTGTTTAATCCCGAAACGGTGCTGCGGTCACGTCGCGGCCGCGCTGTTGTTGAAGAAGATCCGCTGATGAGCAAGAAAACAGCGGCTGTTGCGGTGGATGATGATATTGATACGGCGGTGTTGCCGGATGTCGAAGACGTTGCCGAAGGCGAAGAAGTGTTTATGGAAGACGCGGACGAGCTGGAATCGGGTGATGATACCGTAACAACCACACGCGACCCAGACGAAAAAGATAGATAAGTGACTGCGGCGGCTTGACAGGGGCATTGGCCTCTGTCATCTGTCAAATCCGTTTTAGATGGGGCCATAGCTCAGCTGGTAGAGCGCTTGCATGGCATGCAAGAGGTCAGCGGTTCGACCCCGCTTGGCTCCACCATTTTTGATAGATTACGATGCGAATCGCACAGCTATTAGAGTTTTTTTAATGATATTTCTCTTAACCCCTTGAAACGCTTTCTAGTACCTCCCATGTGTACTTAAAATTCATGGGAGATATTTGTGCAATATATGGGTAATTTAGCCTTGCTTGGTTTAGGCAGCAATATACTCCCGCAGAGAAACCAACCATCTCTGGGTTCGTTGTTCGATTCATTTTATCGGGAATCATTTATTCAAGAAAGTTGGGATGCGAAGATCAGAGAATGGGCGGAACGACCAAGTAATAGTGAACAAGAGCGTATTAATCGCACTTTGCGTATGATTAAAGAGGCTATATCTGAGGATGAAAAACTCATCAATTTAAGACCCCAAGTTTATTTGCAGGGCAGCTATCGCAACCAGACTAATACTAAATTACAAAGTGATGTAGATGTATGTGTGGTGTTAACGCAAACCGTTAGCAATAATTGGGCGCCTATCACGCAATTATCAAGACACCAGAATAATATCTCGACTGCACCTGCGCAAATCACGCCGCAGGATTTTAAACAGTTACTCAGTAATGCACTAAAAAATAAATTCGGCTCATCAAGTATTAAACTAAGTTCAAGCGGAAAAGCATTAAAGGTTCGGCCGAGCACGGCACGGATAGATGCTGACGTCGTGCCTGCTATTCTCTACCAATATCACTATACAGAAGAGTATCCTCTTTACAGCGAGCCTAAATGTATAGAGGGCATTGCTATTTTCACTGCGGCAGGAGAGCGTATTACTAATTTCCCGCATGCACATTGTGAAAGGGGTAATGTTAAAGATAATGCCACCTTCGGAAGGTACAAAATGCTTGTGCGTTTTTTTAAGCGCCTCAATTTGGAGTTGAAGGGGAATGATTATAAGCCGCTATCGTCGTTTTATGTCGAGAGTTTACTGTATAATTGTCCTGACGTATATTTTACTCAAAAGAGCTTGCATGCCGCAGCGAAAAGTATAGCTGAGGCTATCCTGATTGCAGCTGTGGATGTTACGATTCATTGGCGCGAAGTAAATAACCTGAAGTACCTGTGGAGGCCGGATTGTCTTTTTGGTGGTGGACAATTTTCCCGTCTAGATGCTCTGCTCTTTGCTCGTGAAGCAAAACGTAAACTTGAGGCGTCTTATAGTGTAGGACTTACGCGTTAAGCGAAGAGTAAGGCGGGTGATTTCAACTGTTCGCGCATATATTCCGTGAACAATTCACTTTTTAGGCGATAAACATTGGTTTTAAGCTTGGCGGCAAGTCGCTTAAGACAAACCAAGACAATC
>JAJTHO010000092.1 GCA_021297975.1 Alphaproteobacteria bacterium | reverse complement strand
CAAAATATAACATGTTATAACATATTAGGTTTCTATGAGCGCATACTCCCTTCTGATTCTCCCCGGTGATGGCATTGGCCAGGAATGCATGCGCGAAACCCGCCGTATCGTTGATTGGGCGGCGAAAGCGGGCGGTTTGACGTTTACCATCACGGAAGACGATGTCGGCGGCACGGCCTATGACCGCTACGGCACGCCGCTGGCCGATCACACGCTGGCGCTAGCTAAAAAGGCCGATGCTGTGCTGTTTGGCGCGGTGGGCGGGACGCAGTGGGACGATCTGCCCTTTGATAAAAAACCCGAACGCGGCCTGCTGCGCCTGCGTAAAGACATGGAGCTGTTCGCAAACCTCCGCCCGGCAACGGTGTTTGCGCCGCTGGCGGCGGCGTCTAGCCTGAAGCAGGAGCTGGTTGCGGGGCTAGACATCCTGATTGTCCGCGAACTCACCGGCGGGGTGTATTTTGGTGAGCCGCGCGGCATAGAAACACTGCCCGATGGGCAAGAGCGCGGCGTTAACACACAAGTCTACACCACCTCGGAAATTGAGCGCGTCGCCCGCGTTGCCTTTGATTTGGCGCGCCTCCGGGGCAAGCGCCTGTGCAGCGTGGAAAAGGCCAACGTCATGGAATCCGGCCTGCTCTGGCGCAAGGTTGTCACCCGCATCGGCGCGGCGGAATACCCCGATGTGGCGCTGTCGCACATGTATGCCGATAATTGCGCCATGCAACTCGTGCGCGCGCCGAAGCAGTTTGATGTGATTGTCACCGATAATCTTTTTGGCGATTTGCTGTCCGATTGCGCGGCGATGCTGACGGGGTCTCTAGGAATGCTGCCCTCGGCATCCTTAGGGGCGGTGGACGCGAAAACCGGCAAGCGCCTCGCGCTGTATGAGCCGGTGCACGGCTCAGCCCCCGATATCGCCGGGCAGAATAAGGCCAATCCGCTGGCAACCATTATGTCGTTTGCGATGTGCCTGCGCTATTCACTGCATCAGGCGGCGCTGGCAGAGCGACTGGAGACGGGTGTTCTGCGGCTGCTTGAGGCAGGCTACCGCACCGGGGACATCATGAGCGAGGGCGGCAAACTGTGCAGCACGACGCAATTGACGGATGAGCTGCTGAAGATTTTAGCGTAGCGTTTACGCTGGTACTAACTCCGCTACTGGACGTACTGCTTTTTCAATCTGTTGTTTGCGCGTGCCGAGCTTATCGAGCTCATAGTCTTGTTGTATTGCCAGCCACAACCGCGCCCCACCGCCAAAAAAAGCGCCCAAACGCACCGCCATTTCTGTGCTCAGCGCACGGCGACCATGGATAAGATCACTTACCACGCTGCGACTCACGCCGATAGCGCCCGCCAAATCCGCCGGGCGGAGGCCGTATTCATCCAGATAATCGGCAACGAAAAAGCCGGGGTGAAGTGGTTTTTTAGCCATATACAGAAATTATATCACTTTTCGTACGAAGTATAGCGCGGATTGGTATAATTTACATTAATGATAATCTACCAATTCAATATTAAGGGCTTTATCGCCCTGCCATTCAAAGCAAAGTCGCCACTGGTCATTGACGCGAATACTGTATTGCCCTTTGCGATTGCCGCTCAATTTTTCAAGGCGAAAACTGTTTATTGACCGCAATTCCTCCAACGATACTGCCAATGTTAATTGGCGGACGCGCGCAAGGGCACGCTGCTGTATGTCTGAGCCAACACGAGGGTGATACCCCGATTCATAGAGGGTTAAAGTTTTTTTGTCTTTAAATTGCGGCATAATGTAAGTTCCTGAACGTACCCACATCACCATTTATCACACGCCCAGAGTACTTGCAGTTTTATTTGAGGTCGTTTTTTCTGCGTTCTAAAATTTTAAACACCTAAACGTAATTCGCGGCAATGCCACACCCGGATAATCACCGGCGTTTCGCCGTGCTCTATTAGATAACGAATAACATAAGCTCCCGCGCCGAAGGGTACAAAAAGCTCGCGACGTTCGTCTTCTTCCCCCATGGGACGGCCAAGACGCGGCGAGGTCAGTAGCCCCTCTGCGCCTGATAGAATAGCCGCCACCGCGCGCGCCGCCGCACGCGGATTTTTCTCCGCGATAAAGGCATGCAGCCGCTGCACGTCCTCAATCGCCGCAGGCAGCCATTTTAGCTGGTTCACAGGGTTAATTTCTGTAGGGCGCTTGCGGCCTCAACATGCGGTATCGCCTCACCCGTCAGCAGATACTCCGCCCACCGCGCCGCGTCTTCTTCCTTTTCGCGTTCAAACCGCTCTTCACGCTCAACATACTGTTCTATAGCGGTGCGCATAATCCAATGCGGCGTGCGCCCTTTGTTTGCCGCCAACGCGGAGAGCCGCTGGCGCGTTGCGCTGTCAATTTTAATGCCTTGGGTTGTTGTCATTCTTATATAGTAGCACAAAGTGCAACTAGTTGCAACATCCAGCTAGCTTTCCGCAATAAGGCTTTCAAACACCCGCAGCCGCGTGCTATCATCTCCCTGCTGGAATGTGCGTTTGCCCCATGTATTCCCAGCCCCATGATCACCACTCGGGTGCTGCCTCTGTCTGAGCCGTGGCTCTGGTATGCGGTGCCCACCTAGTAAGCTAGGGTCAGTGGAATCAAGTGGGCGACGGCATTCCGGCATCTTGGGGGCTTAAAGAGGCGCGAGCATGACACAACAACACAGCGTTGCGATTAGCATTGTCACCTACCATTCCGCCGCGCTCTTGCCGCGTTGTTTGGAAACGCTGCTGCCCTACCCTGTTTATGTGTGGGATAACAACAGCCGTGATAACACCGCCGCGCTGATGCGGGCGCAATACCCGTGGGTGCATTTCACCGAAAGCCCGGAAAACCTTGGCTTTGGCCGGGCGCATAACCAGATTTTGACGAAGCTGCCCCTTGAGACAGACTACGCCCTCGTCCTCAACCCCGATTGTTTTATCAGCGTCGCCGCGCTGGAACGCCTGCGGCAAACCGCCGAGGAAAACCCGAACGCGGCGCTTATTGGTGCGGCCTATGCCGATATCCCGCATCCCCATGCACCGAATGCCCCCGCCGCCGTTGCTTTTCTCTCCGGCGCGTGCCTGCTGCTGCGCTTGTCTGTCTTTCGCCAGATTGGCTTTTTTGATCCGAATATCTTCTTGTTTTATGAGGATAATGAGATTTGCGACCGGGCGCGGGCAGCGGGACACACCGTCTTGTTTGAGCCGCGCGCGGTTGTCACCCACATCGGCGCCGCCTCCACCGCGCCCACCGTGCGCGGCGTCTGGCGGCGGCAACGCGCCATGGGCTGGAGCCATGCGTATTACCAGAAAAAACGCGGCAAATCAGCGGCATCGCGTTATGCCTCCCCGGCGCGGAAAGTGCTGCGGGGGCTGCGCACCGGTATAATGGGAGACAAGCTAGAGGCGGCAGGATGCATCGCCCACGCCTTTGGAACGCTGCGCTACCTAACCAAGCGCCCCGCGTTTCAGCAACCCTAAACCCAATCGTTACCTATATACCAAGCCACGAGCGAAAACCGCTCCCCGGTCGTAATCGGCTGCACTTGGTGCCATAGATGCGAATGAAAGACAATCATCGTCCCCTGCTCGCGCGCCTCGGTCAGCGTCGTGATGCGCTCGTCCATTTTCTCCGGCGAGACCCACGGCAGCTCAATCTGGAAATCCCCGCCTTCGTAATGCCCCTCTGGTGATAATTGCAGGGTCATGCTCAGCTTGCGGTTCATGCCTTTATAGCGCGGTTCAATATGGGTGTCGCGGAAAGCATCGGGATGCCAGCCGTAATATTGCCCCGGCTGATAGCGCGTGAATTGAACACTTTCCAAGCGATTGAGATGAAACTTGAAAAAATTGGTGTTCGCATGGCGAATCCATTCTTCACAGAGTTTGAAAACCCAATGATGGTGGGGGTTTTCCGCCGCAAAAAACGCAATAGTGGATTGCCGGGCGTCTGCATCGCTGATGCCTTCGCGCACAGACGCAGGCTTCTGTTCCAGCGCCAGCCCTGCCTCGATGATTTTCTGACAGACGTCAGCCGGAATTGCCCGCTGATAAACGTGGTAATATTTGCTGTATTGCATGACATTTCTTCTCAGAAAAGACTGTATAACACAGTAAGGTTAACACATCACGGATGGTGCTCCGCCAAAATCGCATCCGCATTTTTAATAAAATCCTTCACATTCCGCATGGCTTGGCGAATCCGCTGGCTGTTTTCAACGAGCGCAATCCGCACATGCCCATCGCCATACTCGCCAAAGCCAATACCCGGCGCAACGGCGATTTCCGCGTGTTTCAGGAGTAGTTTGGAAAATTCAAGCGAGCCTAAATGCCGAAACGGCGCAGGTATAGGGCACCAGGCAAACATGGAGGCTTGCGGAACCGGCACATCCCACCCGGCGGCGGTCATTCCCTGAATTAGCACGTCGCGGCGGTCTTTATACAAAGCCCGCATCTCGTCCACATACCCTTGAGGGCCCGTGAGCGCAGCAGCCGCCGCCACCTGAACCGGCGTAAACCCGCCGTAATCGACGTAGGATTTAATCTTGGTTAGTGCGCTGACGAGTACTTTATTGCCAACGCCAAAGCCGACACGCCAGCCCGGCATGGAGTACGTTTTACTGAGCGTTGTAAATTCGATAGCCACGTCTTTTGCGCCCGCGACTTGTAGAACAGAGGGCGGTCTGGCATTGTCGTCAAAATAAATTTCTGCATACGCTAAATCCGATAAGAGGTAAATTTGATAATATTTGCAGATATTAACTATTTCTTCATAAAAGTCAAGGCCTACCATCTGCGCCGTGGGGTTACTGGGAAAAGAAATCACGAGGAGTGTCGGTTTGGGCACAGAATGCTTGATGGCGCGCTTAATCTGCTCAATCAGGCGCACGGTGAAATCCGGCTCAAAATCAATCGGCAGATGACGAATACTCGCGCCCGCTAGCATAAAACCAAAAGAATGAATGGGATAACAAGGATTTGGCACCATCACCAAATCGCCGGGGCTGGTAATCGCCTGCGCCAGATTCACGAGGCCTTCTTTGCTGCCGAGTGTCGCCACAATTTCCGTATCGGGGTCTAGGGAAACATTAAACCGCTGCTGGTAATACGCTGCCTGCGCTTTGCGGAGACCATGAATCCCGCGGGACACAGAATAGCGGTGCGTTTTCGGATCAGAAATCGTCTCAATCAGCTTTTTCACCACATGCGGCGGGGATGCGGAATCGGGGTTGCCCATGCCGAAATCAATAATATCCTTGCCGTCCTGCCGCGCGGCGAGCTTTAGGCGCGTGACTTCAGCGAAAACATAGGGCGGCAGGCGCTTAATGCGGAGGAATTCGGTTTGCATGTTGGTATTTTCATCAGCGTGCTTGATAAAGCAAGCGGCTTTTAAACTCTGGTTGACGGAAAGCAAAACGCTGCGTGGCTGAGAATTCGTCGTTGCACATTATCAATGTTGCCTGACACTTCTGCTGCATGCTTAGTTGTCCCGTCCTGCAAAATTAAGAGCATTCCATGCGGTTCGATACAAACCGCTTCCCTAACACTGTTGTTATAAACGGCTGTTTCTATAAAGCCTTCACTCGCACTTCTATATTGAATATCCAGTCCAGCAAAACAAAGAAGCGCATTATTGAACATAGGCATTGGAACCTCAAATAATTGACCGGGACAACCAACCATTCTTGCCTGATCAAAGTCGTAATGAGGTTTTAGTATTGATTGCTGTAATAAATGGGTTTGAAAAATTCTGAAATTATCTTTTTGGAATGGCTCTCTATTTTGTAGGGAACGCCTCAATCCTGCCAGTGCACACAACTGCGCTGCAAATATCCACTGCCTTTGAATATCTGACTTTTGTGATAAAATCTCAGCAGGAGGGACGAGATAAATAGCGTGAGTTTCTTCGTTGACGTGACTGGCCAACAGATTGGCATATGGCTCTACTACTTCATAGGCAGCATCGAGATCACGACTTGCTTGCGAACCGTAATATAATCCCTTATTATTTACTTCATTTACATAAAATTTTGTAATATTAGATAGTGCACTGACGCGGCTTGCCTTCAGAATAGATGAGTAAAAAGCATCAGGGGTCTGTATGATATGCATGACAAGCATATATTATATATATTTACGACAGTGAAAGGAACCGTATCCAGAACTTTCAGCCGACTGTTAGAGTTCTCCTTGCTGGT
>JAJTHO010000174.1 GCA_021297975.1 Alphaproteobacteria bacterium | reverse complement strand
GAATCAAAGGTATGCCGCACGAGGAAAATCGCGCCCACTGCATCATTCGGGGCTAAATGGTTTATATCATAGGATAAATAAAACCCTGTATCAACGCCCACCTCGTTCTGTGTGCTGGTGCGGATAACACTCACAAGTTCGGTTTTGTCATAGCGCGTTTTGCCGCCGACCTTGTTATCCAAAACCGAATACGCGCCCACTTTAAGCCAATCGTTCACGCCATACGACAGCTCGGTATTATTACGCCAACCCGTTCCATCTCTTGAGAAGCCATCGCCATAACCGCCGAAGTTTTCCAGCTTAAGCTGGCCATTCTTCACATCCATGCTGTTGACCTTGGTATCCCCAACCGCCGTTGCGGGCGCTGCGTTTGCCGCGCCTATACTCAATAGTGTTACCAATGCGGCGAACAGTGATGTGGTGATTTTTTTCGTCATGGTTGACTCCCGTAAAAAGGGTAATAGCCGCCTGCGAATAATTATCAACTGTAAAATTTGTGTGGATACTCTTTACGCTGCAAAAAAAGTCTTAACAACCTGTTAACAAACGAAAATATTTTCGCCGCCCTATTGGAGAACGCGAAAAACTCTGATACAGTAAAAGGATGTATACATGTGGTTTGTCCGGACAGACCAAAACCTAAAGAGGCGCGGTGACGCAGCACGTCTGAAACACGCGCTGCGGCAACCATCCCTTTAAATACCATACCGGTTTTACAGCCGTTATGCAACAGATTTTGCGGCACTGGCATAAAAAGCAAGTAATGCGCCTACCGCAACCCGATCTCACGCATAAGACTGTAAAACCAAACCACTAGTAGCGAAGATTAATTGATGACAGAGGCGAGAGCAACCGCAGCCGAGCGACGTGTACATTTTCGTACATGAGCGAGACTAAGGACAGCTCGCAGCCCTGTCAGCGATTTAGATTCGCTATTAGTATCCTGCGGTTGTAAACCACCGCGCCTGTTTATAAGGCTTGGGCTGGAGCTAACACCTCCAGAACACGCCAAAACCCTGCCCGGGTCATTCCGGTGCGGGGTTTTGGTGCTGGAAAATTACGCTCCCTTACACCGCTTAAGAAACGTTTTTTCAATATCAAAGGTGGTTTTTTTGCCCACATCATTCCAATGTTTTTTTATCCATTCGTCTGCTGCCTCGCGGCCACTATCGCGCAGAAAACAAAAGAAATCCCAGCGCGCATTCATTTTGCTGCTAGCGGTTAAACCATCTTGAACTTGGTCAGAGGCAATCAGATGCAAATGTATGTTTTTGTATTTGTCTTTGGGCAAACGGTCTTCTTTTATAAGCTTCTTAACAAAGTTAATCGCTCGTATTTCGGCGATAAGACTGCTGTTGAAGGTTATCTCATTCAATCTGTTGGCAATTTCGTGGCTGCGAATCGGCACTTCACGCCGCTCAATGGGGTTAATCTGTATCAGCAGCACATCCGGCGTGCCCGTGTTGTAAATCAGCGGCCAAATGGCCGGATTGCCCATATAGCCGCCGTCCCAGTATGGTTCGCCCTCAATCATCACCGCTTGAAAAAGCTGCGGGATACAGGCCGATGCCAGCAGCACATCAATGGTTATTTCTTCACAGCGGAAAATGCGCGGCTGGCCGGTGTAGACATTTGTTGCGGCGATAAAAAGCTGTATCACGGTGCATTGCTGTAGATTTTTAATGTCTAAACAGTTCTCTAAAACATAGCGCAGCGGGTTGATATTCAGTGGGTTCAGCTCATACGGACTCGCCATCCGCGACAATAAATCAAAGTAATTATACGACAAAGACCAATCAAGATTAAAACCCTGACTCGCGGTTTCAAACGGCGTTTGTTGCAGCGGGCTAAACAGCATACCCAGCTTGCTAATTTCCAGCCAGAAATGCTCTAAAAGCTCGCGCGCACCCGCGTTGCCGTCGCGGCTATACCCCTCAACCACCATCGCCGCGTTCATCGCCCCGGCACTGGTTCCGGAAAGACCGGAGAGGTGCAGCTCTTTTTCCTCCAAAAGCCTATCTAAAACACCCCATGTAAACGCGCCATGCGCCCCGCCGCCTTGCAGCGCTATATTGATATTTTTTTTGGCCATGGGATGTACTCTTTTTTGAAGGCCAACCATAGGCTGCTTCAGCCTCCCTGTCATGCCTTGTTTTTGTTTGCGGCTAGGCTGCTTTACCTGATAAACACTTTAAATGATCGGCATTGTACTTATCACCCACGGCAACATCGCAGAGGCGCTTACCACTGCCTTAGAGCTCATCATTGGCAAGCAATCCCAATGGGCGACCATCGCCATTGAGCCTCAGGATAACCCCACCAGCCGCAAAGCTGATGTCGCGCATGCGCTGCGCGAGGTTGATAGTGGCCAAGGCGCCGTGCTACTGACGGATATGTTTGGCGGAACGCCGTCGAATCTGGCGATTGCGGCGATGAGTGGGCGGAATGTTGAGGTTTTGGCGGGGGTGAATCTGCCCATGCTGATAAAACTCGCGGAAGTGCGCGGTAAAGTGCCGCTGCATCAAGCCGTGCTGGAGGCTCAAGACGCCGCGCGAAAATATATTCACGTTGCGGGCAATCTGCTGAAAGAGAGCGCCTGATGCACTCAAAAGATCTCATCATTGTTAATGAGCGCGGCCTTCACGCGCGGGCGGCGGCAAAGATTACCCGCCTTGCCAGTGATTACAAAGCCGATGTCAACATTAGCTATAACGGTATGACCGTTCCCGCCGGCTCCCTCATGGGCATCTTGATGCTGGGCGCGGCAAAGGGCGCGAAAGTCACCCTGATGGCCAGCGGCGATGATGCGGATGCAGCCCTTGCCAGTCTATCCGCCCTCATTGAGCGAAAATTTGATGAAGAATAACGACGAGCTGCGTCTTCATGGGCTGGGCGTTTCCCCTGGCATTGCGATTGCGCGGCTAAAGATTCGGCTGTCCGGCGCAACAGACGTGCCGCGCTATCTGATACAAGACGGCGATACCGAAATGGAATGGTCGCGCCTGTGTATCGCGGTTGCGGCGGCAAAGCATGAGCTGCAACGGCTCATTGCCAAAGCCGCCTCCATGCCCCCCGCCGCATCGGAAGAAATCTGCTCAATTTTAGAAGTGCAGCTGCAAATGCTGGGCGGCTCGCGCCTTATGCGCGGCGTTGAAAACCGGATTAAGAATCAGCGGCAAAACGCGGCGCTCGCGCTTTTTGAAGAAACAGCGGCGCTGATTACGGCGTTTAACGCCATGGCGGATAGGTATCTTGCCTCAAGAGCAGAGGATGTGCGCGGGCTGACGCGCCGGGTGCTGCGCCTTCTGATAGAGACCGGCAATGCCCACGCGGCAGCAGAAAACAACGATGAATCAAGCACGCCGCATATCCTTATCAGTGATATTCTCACCCCCGGTGATACCGCTGCGCTGGATACGCTGAAAGTACGCGGCTTCGTCACGGAATCGGGCGGCGCAGACAGCCACACTGCGATTCTGGCGCGGTCTATGGATATGCCGGCGGTGCTGGCGGTGCCGGATTTGCTAGCGCGGTGTGACGACGACGACGAAACAATCATTGATGGCAATAATGGTATTGTCATCCTGCGCCCCAGCGCGGCAACACTGGCGCACTATCAAAAAGTATCTGCGCAAAAGCTGGCTGATAAAGCGGCATTGATGCAGCTGCGTTTGCTGCCATCCCTCACGCACGACGGCGTGCGGATAAAATTGAAATGCAATATTGAGCTACCGCGTGAAGTGCCGCTGGCGGTATCCAGCAATTGCGACGGTATCGGCCTCCTGCGCACGGAATTTTTATATCTGAATGCCGGGCGTTTGCCGGATAGTGAAACACAGTTTCAGCATCTTGCCAGCATCGTTGAGGCGATGGAACAAAAACCCGTCACCATCCGCACGCTGGATTTAGGCGGGGAAAAGCTGCTGAATCTTAGCCACGGCGATGAAGACGCCGCCGAGTGGCAGCATCAGGCGGCGGCGAATCCGCTCCTTGGTCTGCGCGCTATTCGGCTGTGCCTCGCGTATCCTGAGCTTTTTAAGGCGCAGCTCAAAGCGATTCTGCGCGTTGCGGCGCTGGGGAATGTCAATATTTTGCTGCCCATGGTTAGCCAGATTGGCGAGGTGGTGGCAACGCGGCGGCTGCTCGCCGAATGCGCCGATGATTTGCGCGCATCGGGGTATGTTGTGCCGGATAGGCTGCCGCCCTTGGGGGTGATGATTGAGATTCCCGCCGCCGCCCTCATTGCGGATGAGCTGGCAAAATACGCGGATTTTTTTGCCATCGGCACCAATGATTTAACGATGTACACGCTAGCCGTGGACAGAGCGGATGAGCAGATGGTTGATTATTATCAACCCGGCCATCCGGCCATCTGGCAACTGATTGATTTAACGGTGCAAGCGGCGGCAAAGCGCGGGATTAACGTGAGTGTGTGCGGCGAAGTTGCTGCCGATCCGGAAGTCGTGGAAAATCTGCTGCGGCGCGGCATTCGGGAATTATCGGTCACGCCGCCATCCTTGGGGCTGGTGAAACAGCAAATTCGCCGGGTGTCACTCAGAGCGGAAAACAAGACAGCATAAAGTTATGCGTCATCCCGACCGAAGCGCAGCGTAGTGGAGGGATCTCCTGTGACGAGGAGATTCCTCGACTTCTGCCGCTTTGCGGCTTCCGCTCGGAATGACGGACAAACTACAGCGCGTTTAGTGTGTGAACCGTGCGGCCATTTTTAATCGTCATGACCAGTTGCCCCTTCACATTCCGCCCCTGAAACGGCGTGTTGCGGCAGGCGCCCACAAAATGCTGGCTATCAATCACCCAGCCTGCTTTGGGATCAAACAAAATAAAGTCTGCTGCTTGCCGCCGCACCAGACGCCCCACACGCAGGCGCAGAATTTCCGCAGGCTTAGACGTCATCGCCTCAAGCGCCCGCAGCATCGGCAACCGCCCCGCCGCAACCGCATCCAGCGCCAGCGGCAACATCGTCTCGAACCCCGCCGCACCAAAGGAAGCCTGGGCAAACGGCACGCGCTTTTGATCTTCGGCGTGGGGGCTATGATGGCTGGCTATCGCATCAATCGTGCCGTCACTAAGCCCCGCCAGAATCGCTGTCACATCACCCTCTTCCCTGAGAGGCGGCAGCAGCTTTGCAAACGTGCGATACCCATCCGCCGCGCTCACCGATGCGCTGAAATACGGCGGTGCGGTGTGCGCGGTAACATCAATCCCTTTGGCTTTTGCGGCGCGGATAAGATTGACCCCCGCCGCCGTTGATACCGCGCCAATATGAATGCGGGCGCCGGTGGCTTCTGCTAAAGCAATATCACGCAATATAGCCAGTGTTTCCGCCAGCACGGGAATCCCGCGCAGACCAAGGCGCGTTGCAAGCGCCGATTCATGAATCTGGCCGCCCGCAATTAAGGAGGCCTCCAGCGGCGTTGATATAATAGTCGTATCAACAATTTGCGCATACACGAGTGCCTGGCGCAGCAACGCTGTGTTCTGCACCGGCTGCGTACCGTTGCTAAAACCAACACACCCGGCGTTATAAAGAAGACCAATTTCCGTCAGCGCCTCACCCTTTGCGCCCATCGTCAGCGCGCCGTGGGTTAACACGTTCGCAAGGCCGATTTCATGGCCGCGCCGCTGCACTGCCTCGGCGACATTCGGTGTATCAACAACCGGCGTGCCGTCTGGCGCGGTAACAAACGTGGTAATCCCGCCCGCAACCGCCGCTTGGCAAGATGAAGCCAGCGGCTCTGCCCGGCTGCCTGCGCTGCCCGGCAATTCGGCATACATATCAAGGATTCCCGGCGCGAGGCACAGCCCCACGCAATCAACCTGATGAATATCCGGGCTTATTCCTGCCTCGAAAATATTCGTGCCCATGTCTTGGATAATACCGCTTTCAACCAGCAAGGATCCAGTAATATCCAGCCCCGCCGCCGGATCGAGTATCCGTGCGTTCATATAGGCTGTGCGAGGGCGCATGGGGGCGTGGGCACTCATTTAGCACCTCCTGCGTGATACTCACCAACAACTTCCAGCGCGGCCATGCGCACCGCAACACCCATCTCAACTTGTTGATAAATAACAGAACGTGTCACATCATCAGCAATCGCGCTGTCAATTTCAACGCCCCGGTTCATCGGCCCCGGATGCATCACAATCGCATCGTTCTTTGCCAGCGCCAGCTTTTTCGCATCCAGACCAAAGAAATGGTAATATTCCCGCGCCGAGGGAAAGAAATGGCCGTTCATCCGCTCGTTCTGCACGCGCAGCATCATCACCACATCCGCCTCGCGCAGGCCATCAATCATGCTGGTATAAATCGTTACATTATCGCCCGCAATACCCACCGGCAGCAGGGTTGGCGGCGCGATAAGCCTTACTTCGGCGCCCATTTTACTGAGCAAAAGAATATTACTGCGTGCAACCCGGCTGTGCAGAATATCGCCGCATATCGCAACCACTAAATCTTGAAGCCGCCCCTTGCGGGTGTGGATGGTCAGGGCGTCGAGGAGCGCCTGCGTCGGGTGTTCGTGCGTGCCGTCGCCCGCGTTAATAACGCCGCAGTTCACCTTTTCCGCGAGCAGCTGCACCGCGCCCGAATCCCCATGGCGCACCACCAGAACCGTGGGGCGCATCGCGTTCAACGTCATGGCCGTATCCAGCAGGGTTTCACCCTTTTTCACGCTGCTCGTTGCAACCTGCATACTGATAACATCCGCGCCCAGTTTTTTTGCAGCTAACTCAAAAGATGTTTGCGTGCGGGTTGACGGCTCAAAAAACAGGTTAATCACCGTTTTATCGAGCAATGGGCTGATTTTCTTATCAATTTTGAAATTCGCCGCCGCCAGTGTTTTGGCGCGATCCAGCAGCATGGCGATATCGAGAGCCGTGAGCCCTTCAATGCCAAGCAAATGCGGCTTATTCAATTTGTATAAGGGTGCTGCCACCGTTGGTATGCCTTACTTCTATACTATATAGTATAGGTGTATGAGGTTAATAAGAGGTATCGCTTTCAGGTAACCAGATTTATACTTGCACGGAGCGTGCAGCACGCTATTGTGTACGCTCTGTTTTTTAGGGATTTTTCATGGCCAAAGCACAGCCTGCGGGCACTCTTAATGTTTATTACGATAAACACGCCGACTTAAAACTTATTAAAAACAAAAAGATAGCCGTTATCGGCTATGGCAGCCAAGGGCATGCCCACGCGCTGAATTTGCGCGATAGCGGCATTAAAGATGTTATTATCGGTTTGCGCACCGGTTCTGCCTCTGCCGCGAAAGCAAAAGCAGCCGGTTTCAAGGTCTTAGAACCTTCCGAAGCCGCTAAAGTTGCTGATTTGGTGATGATTTTGGTGCCGGATGAGCTTCAGGCCGACCTTTACCGCGACCATTTAGAAAAAAATCTGAAAAAAGGCGCAGCCTTGCTGTTCGCGCACGGCTTGAACATTCATTTTGGCCTTATTGAGCCGCGCCCAGACCTCGACGTATTCATGATTGCCCCCAAAGGCCCCGGCCACACCGTGCGCGGTGAATACGCCAAAGGTGGCGGCGTGCCGTGCCTGATAGCTGTACACCAAAACGCCAGCGGCAAAGCCTTTGACCTTGGTCTCGCCTACGCCAGCGGCGTTGGCGGTGGCCGTTCGGGCATCATTGAGACGACTTTTAAAGAAGAATGCGAAACCGATTTGTTCGGCGAACAGGCCGTTTTATGCGGCGGTTTGTCTGCCCTGATTAAAGCCGGCTTTGAAACCTTGGTTGAGGCCGGATACAGCCCGGAAATGGCGTATTTTGAGTGCTTACATGAAGTAAAACTGATTGTGGATTTGATTTACGAAGGCGGCCTCGCCACCATGCGCTACTCTATCTCCAACACCGCAGAATACGGCGATTACGTCACCGGACGCCGTGTTGTAACCTCGGAAACAAAAGCCGAGATGAAGCGCGTGCTTGAAGACATACAGTCTGGCCGCTTTGTCCGTGATTTTGTTCTGGAAAACAAAGCGGGGAATCCGTCGTTTAAAGCCACCCGCCGCCGCGAAGCTGAGCACCCGATTGAAGAAGTGGGCAAACGCCTGCGCGGGATGATGCCGTGGCTGAAGGAAAAGGCGCTGGTGGATAAGAAGAAGAACTAGTAGAATTGTCCACGGCTCAGTGATAAAGAGTAAAGCATGACGAAAGTTATATCATTATTCAATCACAAAGGCGGCGTTAGTAAAACAACTACAG
Source organism: Alphaproteobacteria bacterium (assembly GCA_021297975.1). Taxonomy (GTDB): domain Bacteria; phylum Pseudomonadota; class Alphaproteobacteria; order JAJTHO01; family JAJTHO01; genus JAJTHO01. The sequence continues at coordinate 4,016 of JAJTHO010000174.1, read as the reverse complement.
CGTTCCATCTTGGATGGAAAATGGCATCAATGGGGAAGCGCGTCTTGATAGTTGACGCCGATCCACAATGCAACTTAACAGGCCTGACATTAGGACTTGAAGACTACGAATCACTCTTTGCATTTTATGATAGCAAACAAAACACTGATATATTCAATAGCCTCTCCCCAATCTTTGGCCTAGAAAGTAGCACTTCTAGCGCCTACGGTTTAGGAAGAAATTCCGTTGCCAAAACCAGCAATGAAAACCTATTTATATTGGCTGGCAACATACGATTTTCGGAAATAGATATACAGATAGCAACTGCCTTAACGAGCAGCTCTACAATTCCTGTGCTACGACGCTTTGTTAGCGCCATAAACCAACTTATCCGTGATATTGCACACAAAAATAGTTTTGATGTTGTTGTGATTGATATGAGCCCAAGCGTATCTGCAACCAATCACTGCATCTTAATGAGCTCTGATTATTTCATAATACCAATATCGCCCGATTTTTATTGTTATCAAGCCATTGATTCTCTTAGTAATGTACTGCCGCGCTGGTGTAAAGATATTGCACAATTTAGAAGTGGCCATGACGATTTCTCATTGCCAATAAAACATCCTAAAATGCTTGGATTTATCACGCAAAATTATCGCATTTACACTACTGAAGAACAAAGCGATGGAGATATCGAACAAAAAACAATGTCTAAAGCGTACAAGGAATGGCTTGATAAAATAAAAGGCATAGCCACTACTAAGCTAGTACCTTCCCTAAAAAAAGAAAATATGATTATAAACGAAGAGATCTTCAAAAGACATGTTTCCTATGATAATCCTTATCACCTAGCAGGAATCCAGAATTTTAGTGGTCTAATACCAGTATCACAGCGCCTTTCAAAGCCAATATTTGCCCTAACGCAAAAGGACGGTAATTGGACTGGAGCTAGATGGAAACATACAAAAAACAATAAAGAATATGGTATAAAAATAAACATTCAGGACGCGGATTCTGTATATGAGAATTTAGCAAAATCCGTACTTAACATAATTCATGATGATAAGTGAAAAACGATATTTACAATTCTCGGTGATAAACCTGCGCTGGCCAATTTTTTTTCTGCAAGGCCTCAGCCACACTTTCCGCTGTAAAAACAGAGCGATGCATCCCGCCCGTACACCCAAAAGCTAGGGTAAAATACTGCTTTCCGGCAGAATGGTAACGATTTAGTAACGATTCTGTGAGTGTTAAAAAAGGGTTAATAAATTGTTGCCAATTCGTATCGTTTTCTAGAAATTCCTTTATTTTCTTATTCTTACCGTTTAGGTGACGTAGCTCTTCTTGGTAATAAGGGTTGGATAAGAAGCGCATGTCCATCACCATGTCAGACTCGCTCGGTATTCCATTACGATAAGAAAATGATTGAATCAACAAACGTGGCGTGCGTCGTTCACTGCTAGAAAAAATCCCCTGTAATAAATGCTGTAGCGCGCCGGGTGCGAGATTGCTGGTATCTATCACATGATCGGCTAAATTTTTCAGCGGTTGCAGTGCAACGCGCTCTGCGCTGATTGCTTCCTTCAAACCGCCAGCCTCATGCAAGGGATGCCGCCGCCGGGTAATCGTAAAGCGGCGGTATAAAATATCATCATCACAGCTTAAAAAAACGACGACACTTTTTTTCGCCGTATCCGCACGCAGCTTTTCAATTAAACGGATGGTTTCCGCCGAGACCACATCGCGCGTGCGGCTATCAATACCAATCGCCAACCGCGCTTCCGGTTTTTGCAAAAGCACCGCCGGAATCAGATTCGGCGGCAGGTTATCGATTGCCTCGAAGCCGGAATCTTCTAAAATTTTCAAGGAAGTTGAGTGCCCCGCACCAGCCTGGCCTGTGATGATAACAAGAATCGGTTCTGCGTGCATGGCTTAACTATAGGGCAGCTTTGTTAAAAGACCACAACCGACTAATCGCTTTGCGCGCGTGTATCGGGGCAGTTGCCAATGCGGCACACCGCGCCAATCAACCGGCGCATCCAACACGCGCAGATTATCCGCAGCGGCAGTTAACTCGGCGACAAGCGTTATCCGCACAGAACGGCGATACGGCACGCGCACCGCGCCAAAGGGGCGCTGCTCTAATAGTCCCGCAAGAGATGCGGGCGCGCTGGCCTCTAGCGCGGCACTCAGCAAAACCTGATCATCCGCAACAAGCATCGCCCCCTCATCCTGCATTAAATCCCACGCCAGTGTTGATTTTCCAGAACCCGGCGCACCCAACAGCAACAACCCCTGCCCGCGCAGCCAGACTGCCGTGCCGTGCAGCAGCTCAGGCATACCGATGCGGCCAGCGCCGCTCTATCAGTTTAAAACCGCGCACAATCAAACTGTTAATCACAACATAAAGAAACGCCGCCAGAAAATAGTATTCGAGCGGCTGATACGTCCGTGCTATCAACGTTTTGATAACGCCGGTTAATTCCATCAACGTCACGGTACTGGCGAGCGCACTGGCCTTTACCAATATAATCGCCTCATTGCTCAAACCCGGCACGGATAATCGCAGCGCCGTGGGCAGAATAATCCGCCGCATCCGCAAATGCCGCGACATCCCAAGGCTTTTTCCCGCGTCAATCTCTCCAGCCGGCACGGTGCGAATCGCGCCGCGCAAAATTTCCGCCACATACGCCGCCGTGTTTAAAGACAGCGCCAAAATCGCGCACCAATACGGATTATCCAAAAAGCCGCGCCAGAGAAAACTTTGTTTCAGCCAGTCAAACTGCGCAAGACCGTAATAAATTAGAAAAAGCTGAACCAGCAGCGGCGTGCCGCGAAAAAACCACACGTACATTTCAACAAAACGGCGCACCCCCCAACGCGGTGAATAAAACGCGAGCGCGAGCAGCACACCTAGTATAAAGCCGCCGATAGCACTAGCCGCCACCAACTCCAGCGTTAACAACACCCCCTGCAACAGCAGCGGCGCGTATTTTATCAGCGTTTCAAGCATAGCCGCGCAGCGCCCGGCGCTCAATATGGCGGAGTCCGGCTCCGGTTAAACTGGTCAGCGCGAGATACAGCCCCGCCGCGACTAGATAGCATGTAAATGGCAGTTGCGTCAGGCTCACCACAATTTGCGTTTGCCGCATCAGTTCATTCAAACTGATAACCGACACCAGCGCCGTATCTTTCAGCAACACTAAAAATAAATTCCCCAGCCCCGGCAGCGCCAGCCGCCACACTTGCGGCCAGACAATACGGCGGAGGCGCAGGCTGCGGCTCATGCCCAGCGCCTTCCCGGCATCCTTATCACCATCGGAAATCCCGGCAAACGCGCCGCGCAGCGTTTCGCTGGCAAACGCGCCATAACAAAGCGATAGAGCCGCAACACCGGCGATAAAGGGAGAAATAACCGGCGGCTCTGTGCTGCCGAAAAATAAGTACACATCCCGAATCAACAAACTGCCGCCGAAATACAGCAGCAGAATCACAATCAGCTCCGGCACGCTGCGAAAAAAACTGGTATACCACGATACAAACTGTTTGAGTTTACGAGACCGCGCCCGCCCCACTGTTGCAAGCAGCATACCCACCAGCAGCATCCCCGCACCCGATGCCAGCGCAAGCAGCACCGTTATCCATAAACCTTTAACGACAAACGGGATGTAGTCGAAAAAGGCCTGCATGCATCAATAGATACTAAACGGAAAATATTTCGCGTTTATTTTCTCATAGGTTCCATCTTCAAGGATTTTAGCAATCGCTTTATTTATCTCAATAATCAAATCTTCATCGCCTTTGCGGGCTGCCATGCCGATACCTTGATCAACGTAAAACGTCTCGCCGCGAAAGCTGAACCGCTGCCCCACCGGCGTTTGCAACCAATCCCATGTCATCAGCGCATCGGCGATGTAGGCGTCTAACCGGCCACTGCTGAGATCAAGCAGACCATTTTCCTGCGTGTCATACAGCTTAACGGTAATGGTGTTGCCGAAGCGGTCTTCGAGATACGACGAGCTGGTCGTTGCGCG
>JAJTHO010000021.1 GCA_021297975.1 Alphaproteobacteria bacterium | reverse complement strand
TGTTTCAAATGACCTTTGCCATCATCGCCCCTGCCCTTATTGCGGGCGCGTTTGCAGACCGGATGAAGTTTTCCGCCATGCTGGTGTTTATGGGCTTGTGGTCTATTTTGGTCTATTCTGTGGTTGCCCACTGGGTCTGGCATCCAACAGGCTTTCTGTTCGCTGTTGGTGTTCTTGATTTTGCGGGCGGTGCGGTTGTGCACATCAACGCCGGGATTGCGGGGCTAGTTGCGGCGCTGGTGATTGGCAAACGCAAAGGCTTTGGTGAGCAGGAATTCTTGCCGCACAGCCAAGTATTGTCGTTTATCGGCGCGTGTCTGCTCTGGGTGGGTTGGTTTGGCTTTAACGGCGGCTCGGCATTGGCTGCGGATGGTCGTGCGGGTATGGCGATTGCCGTTACCATACTGGCGGCTGCTGTTGGCGCTCTTTCGTGGATGTTCACGGAATGGGCAGCAAAAGGCAAGCCGTCCGTCATCGGCACGCTGAACGGCGCGGTTGCTGGCCTCGTTGCCATTACCCCAGCCTCCGGCTTTGTTGGTATTACCGGCGCGCTAACGATTGGTCTTATCGCGGGTATTGTTTGCTATCTGTCGGTTACCAGTCTGAAAAAGGCGCTGGGCTATGATGATTCCTTGGATTGCTTTGGTATCCACGGCATCGGCGGGATTGTTGGCGCGCTGCTTACCGGCGTGTTTGCAACCTCCACCATTGCCGGCGATGCGGTTAAAGGCGCGATTGAAGGCAACACAGGGCAAATTCTGCTGCAACTCGAAGGTATTCTCTACACTGTCGCTTGGGCGGGTGTCGTCACCTTTGTTATCTTGAAAGTAGTTGATGCGTTGATTGGTCTCCGCGTGCCGGAACATGTTGAGCACAAAGGGCTTGATTTGGAACTGCATGGCGAGGCGATGCAGTAAGAATTAGAGCGTCTAAAAAGAAACCCCCGCAGCAATGCGGGGGTTTTTTTATGCTGGCGCCACAGCATGTTTTTAGCATCCATACGTAGCAACCGCTTGATTAAAGCAATTTTAACTATACCTTCATAGTATCTTCAATTTAGACAACCTCATGATAATCGCGCCCCATCCCACCAATGAGCCGCAGCGTCTGGCTGCTTTGCATCGCTATGAAATACTTGATACGGCGGCGGAATCTTCCTTGGATGATTTAACCAAGCTGGCATCAAGTATTTGCGAAACACCCATTGCGCTGATTAGTTTGGTTGATAGTAACCGGCAATGGTTTAAGTCAAAAGTGGGACTAGATGCGCCCGAAACACATCGAGACCTCGCGTTTTGCGCCCATGCGATTCTTGAGCCGTATCAGGCGCTTATTGTTAAAGACACGCTTCAGGACGAACGCTTCCATGATAATCCCCTTGTCACCGAAAATCCCAACATCCGCTTTTATGCCGGATGGCCTCTCAATACAGTAGCAGGGGAAAGCCTTGGCACGCTGTGTGTTATTGACACCAAGCCGCACACACTCTCCCCCGTGCAGGAAGAGGCACTGCGGGTTCTGGCGAATCAAGTGATGCTGCAACTCGATTTTCGCCAAGCCATTAAGAAGAAAGTTGCCAGCGCAGAGGAGCGCGAAAAAATCATCACAAAGCTGCTGCAATCGGAAGAGCGATTTAACCTCGCGGTTGAGGGCACAAACGACGGCATCTGGGATTGGATGAACGTTGATGAGGATGCGGAATGCTGGTCACCGCAATTCAAAAAATTGCTGGGCTATGGAGAGGATGAGATAACCCCCGGCTTTAAAGAATTTATCTCACGGCTGCATCCCGATGATGTTCCCCGGGTAGAACACGATGTAAAAGCGCACTTTGAAGATAATGCGCCGTTTAACAGCGAATATCGGATGCGTACAAAATCGGGCGACTATTGCTGGTTTAGCGCCAAGGCAACCACGGTTCGGGATGAAAATGGCAAGCCGCTGCGGATGGTGGGTTCTATCCGCGATATAAGCGAACGAAAAGCAGCAGAAGAGCAACTGCTTGAGTATGCCGTCCGGCTCGAACACACCAATATCGATTTAGCCAGCGCAAAAAAACAGGCCGAAGAAGCCACCCGGCAAAAAGCAGAATTCCTTGCCAACATGAGCCATGAAATCCGCACGCCCATGAACGGGGTTATTGGCATGACCAATATGCTGCTTGAATCAGAGCTTAACCCGCAACAACGTGACTATGCAGAAACGGTTATCAAATCCGCCGATGCGCTTTTAGAACTTATAGATGATATTCTTGATTTTTCAAAAATTGAGGCAGGGAAAATTGAACTAGAAAGTATTCCATTTAATCTTGCATCTTTGTGCGAAGACGTTTGCAAAATCATGCGCTTTAAGGCTGTGGAAAAAGGCATTGAGCTAGTGCTTGATGCCGATACAACAGCAAACACACCGCTGCGCGGTGACCCGAATAGAATTCGGCAGATTGTGTTAAATCTGGTTAACAATGCCATTAAATTTACACCGTCCGGCTCGGTGCGTTTATCCCTAGACATACAAGAGCGCGAAGATTCGCTGCAACGTTGCCGCCTAGAGGTTACCGACACAGGTATAGGCATTCCGGCTGACAAAACAGAACTTATCTTTAATAAATTCAGCCAGGCCGACCAATCTACCGCGCGAAAATTTGGCGGAACGGGGCTTGGGCTGTCTATTTGCAAAGAACTTACCGCCTTAATGGGCGGCACTCTTGGTGTTAACAGCACAATCGGTAAAGGCTCTACCTTTTGGGTTGAAATCGAGCTGCCGCGTCATCTAGAGCGGCGGGAAAATGCCGAAATCTATGATGCAGCAAAAGAAAAGGAGCTAAGAAATCTCCAGGGGCTGCGCGTGCTACTGGCTGAAGACAGCACCATTAATCAAACAGTTGCAAAAGCAATGCTCGAAAAATATCGCTGCGTTGTCAGTTTTGCTAGCGACGGCCACGAGGCGGTAAAAAAAGCCACCACCGAACTGTTTGATTTGATTTTAATGGATTGCCAGATGCCAGAAATGGACGGCTACGAAGCAACAGACCTTATCCGCAGCTTTGAGACGCAAAACAAACGCATAAAAACGCCGATTATCGCCCTCACCGCCCACGCGATGACCGGGGACAAAGATAAATGCTTTGAAGCGGGTATGGATGATTACCTGTCAAAGCCTCTGCGCCGGGCGGATTTGGAATCCTTGCTGCATAAATGGGGACGCAAAAACGCGGCGTCATAAGCGGCGATGACGGCTCTTGACATTCCGTATCATGAGTTCAAAAGACACCATGCTCTTACGCGCTATCGCAACGATTACATCCTTTACCCTCCTCAGCCGCGTCTTAGGCTTTGTCCGCGATGCGTGTATGGCAAAAGTTCTCGGCGCGGGGATGCTGTCGGATATTTTTCTAATTGCGTTTAAGATTCCGAATTTCTTTCGCCGCCTTTTAGCCGAAGGCGCGTTTAATGCGGCTTTTGTGCCACTTTTTGCCAAGGCCTATGCCGGCGAGGGCGCGGAAGATGCAAAAAGATTCGCTGGCGAAGCGTTGATGTTGCTCCTGCTTATTCTCAGCTCGCTTGTGCTGCTGGTGGAAGTATTTATGCCGTATGTCATGACGGTTATTGCCCCTGGCTATGCGCCGGGCACGCCGGAATTTTTGCTATCGGTTGATTTAACGCGGATAACGTTTCCGTATATTGCATTTGTATCCGTGGTTGCGCTGTTTGGAGGGGTTTTAAACACGCTGCACCAATTTAAATACGGCGCGTTCTCGCCTACCCTGCTGAATCTTATCATGATTGCCAGCCTCTATGGTTTTGAGGGGCATTTCCCCACCTCGGCGCACAATTTGGCTGTGGGGGTTGTGATTGGCGGGGTTGCGCAACTGCTGCTGATGCTGTGGGCATTATGGCGGTTTAAGATGCTGTTTGCGCCGCGCTTTAGCTGTATTACCGAGCGGTCAAAGCGATTGTTGCGCCTGATGCTGCCGGGGATGCTGGGCGCGGGCGTGTTTCAGCTGAATGTTTTTATCGATACGATGATTGCCACCATGGCCGGGGAAGGCTCTGTCTCGTATCTGTATTTTGCCGACCGAATTAATCAATTACCGCTGGGCAGTATTGGCATTGCCTTGGGAACAGCGCTGCTGCCGATGCTGGCCGCGCAGCTTAAGCGCGATGAACGCAGCGCGGCTGTGGACACGTACAACCAAGCTGTTCGCATCGGCCTGTTTATCGCCCTGCCCTGTATGGCGGCGATTATGGCGCTGGGGACGCCGATTATCGATGTGCTGTTCCGGCGCGGGGCATTTACGGTTGAGGATGCCGCGCAAACATCACTGACGCTGAAAATGTTTGCGCTGGGATTGCCTGCATTTATCTTGGCTAAGATTCTGACCGCGCCGTTTTTTGCAATGGAAGACACCCGCACGCCGGTTAAAATCGCCATTGTTTGTGTGCTCTTTAATCTCGTCTCGAATCTCGTTTTGGGGTTGCACTACGGCCTTGCGCACCAAGGTATTGCGCTATCAACCGCAATGTCCGGCTGGTTAAACGTTTTCTTGCTGCACCGCTCGCTCAAACAGCGGTATGCTTGGCACACAACAAAAGGCAGTAAAATTTTTGCGGCAAAAAGTGCTGTGGCGGCGCTGATTCTTGGAATCGTTGCCTTTAGCGCCTATACCGGCCTTAAATCGCATATTGATTATTATGAAAGCCACGGCGGCTTTCGCTTTTTGGGGCTAATGCTGCTCTGCGGCCTTTCCAGCGCATCGTTCTTGGCGGCGTGCTGGGCGTTGAAGCTCGGTTCGCCGCGCCTCATTCTGGCGCAGCTGAAGCGTAAAAAGACCGCCTAAGACGACACCGCCTTTAAAAGCATTTTGAACATCAGCGTGTAAACGTTTTGATGGGATAGGCGCTAAGTTCACCTAGCAGCTCGTCTAACGATACCAGACCAACACACGGCTGTGCGCCAGAGCCTAAGCTCTCGCCCCGGAGCAGTTTTTTGGCTAAGACTATTGCTGGTGTTGTGGGGATATGGGGGCCAGAGCCATCCCGGGCGATGATAAACCAGCTGCGGCGGTGACTGTTTCCGGCCGTGTCTTTGCCCATCATCACAACATGCATCCCGCCATCCGCCGAACCAAAGGCATCAAACAGGTTGCTGATACGCAGCAGCGGCCGCGCCATTTTTTGCAAATTAAGCGGCATGCCCCAACGCACCAGCCACGATAAACCCCACAACCCAAGATGCAGGAACCCAAGTTCCAACCCGGCGGAAAAGCGAATAGACGTGATGCCATACCGTTCGGGCAGGATATCCAAATCGGGAATGTCGCAATTGGCCATCCAGCGTTTGCCGAGGTCTGGATAGGTTTGTCTGTATACATCCTGCCAACCGTAAACTTTTGCCCGCGTGCCCGGAAACGGTTTCAGCTTTTTGCCCACGTAACTCATGATGCCTTGGGTTGTGGCTAGGCCGCGTTCAGCTTTCTGCCCGGGGCTGATGCCAAATGTAAGACGCTCAATGCGGGAAAATTCGCTCCTAAACTGTTCGATAACAGCGGAGGAAAGCGCGGGAACGGTGCTCGCGCCCGATACGATGCTAACGTTCGCCGCTTTCGCGCGCGCATCCAGCGCCGTGATGCCGCCGACAAAATCGCGCCCATCGGCTAAATCACTATAAT
>JAJTHO010000095.1 GCA_021297975.1 Alphaproteobacteria bacterium | reverse complement strand
TTGTCTTCCTCTAAACGCTCTAGGCGCTCAATAAAGCTTTGCAATTGCTTGGCGGTTGTTGAATCGATGCTGTCCATGAGTTCCTCACCTTGTGTGCGGCTAGGTAGCAAGTGCTGCACGCTTTGTCGAGGGGGATTCAATAAAAGTAACGTCATCCCGACCAAAGCCGCGTTAGCGGCTGCGCGGAGGGATCTCCCGTAGAATGAAGGGGAGATCTCTCCGCTTCGCAAAACCAAGAGGTTTTGCTCCGGTCGAGATGACCCTTATTTTGGATAAAGCTGTTTCGTTGTCTAGCCGATATACCCGAGGCTCTGCAATTTAAGCACGATGCGCTGCGCGGCTTCTTCTTTGCTCACCTGGGAGGTATCAAGGCAGATATCCGGATTTTCCGGCGCCTCATACGGATCATCAATGCCGGTAAAGCCCTTGAGAATCCCGGCGCGGGCTTTCGCATACAGCCCCTTACGGTCACGCGCTTCACAGGTTTCAATCGGGGTTGAGACGTGAATTTCCAAAAAGCCCGCTTGCCCTTCAAAGCTCTCACGAATGTCGCGGCGCGTTGCGGCATAGGGGGCAATGGGGGCGCAAATGGCAATGCCGCCGGATTTCGCGATTTCGGATGCCACATAGCCAATGCGGCGAATATTTAAATCGCGGTGTTCTTTGGAAAAGCCCAGCTCAGAGGAGAGGTGTTTGCGCACTTGATCGCCGTCGAGCATCGTGACGGCGCGGCCGCCAATTTCCAATAGTTTTACCATCACCGCATTGGCAATTGTTGATTTTCCCGAACCCGATAGCCCGGTGAAAAACAAGCAAAAGCCTTGCCGCGCTTTGGGCGGATAGGTACGCTTGAGTTCGGTTAAAACAGCCGGAAACGAAAACCACTCCGGCACATCAATATCGTTTTGCAGGCGGCGGCGGAATTCCGTGCCGCTGATGTTCAGGACTTTATCATCCGGGGTCACTTCATCCGCCGGAACGTATTCGCAGCGGTTTTCCGCATAGAGCATTTCTTGGAACGGAACCATGGTGATGCCCAGCTCATCTTGATATTTTTTCACGAGTTCTTGCGCATCGTACGCGCCGTAAAAATCCTTGCCTTGGCTATTCTTACCGGGCCCGGCATGATCGCGCCCGACAATAAAGAAATTACAGCCATAGTTTTTGCGGATAATCGCGTGCCATAGGGCTTCGCGGGGGCCCGCCATGCGCATGGCCAGCGGCAACAAGCTCAGCATCGCGGTTGATTCAGGATAGCTGGCCAAAACATGCTCATAGCAGCGCACCCGGCTGTAATGATCCACATCCCCCGGTTTGGTCATGCCCACAACGGGATGCACGAGGAGGTTTGCCTCGGCGGAAATCGCGGCGCGCTTGGTCAGCTCATAGTGTGCCCGGTGCATGGGGTTGCGTGTCTGGAACGCCACAATCCTCCCCCAGCCGCGCTGGGTGAATAGTTCACGCAATTGTTTAGGATGCGTGCGCAGATGTTTGAAATCATAATGCGTGGGCAGCTCTAGGCCGGTTAACGTGCCGCCGAGATACACCGCGCCGGCTTTGGTGTGTAAATACTGCACCGCCGGGTGGGCGGTGTCATCCGCGCCGAAAACCTGCACTGCTTCTTTTTTCTTATCCGGGGTGTATTTTGATTCCACCGTTAAAATGGCCAGCGCCACGCCCTCGCTGTCGCGCAGCGCGATATCTTGGCCAACCGAGACGCTAGCTGCAAAAGTCTCGCTGACATCCAGTGTTATCGGCATCGGCCAGAGCGTGCCGTCTTTGAGGCGCAGCGTCTCCACCACACTGTCATAATCCGCCTGATTCAAAAAGCCGCGAAGGGGCGAAAAGCCGCCGTTAAGCAGCAATTCCACATCACACACCTGCCGCGCGGTTAAATCCCATGAGGCGGCGGTTAACAGGCGTTTTTTTGCAGCATCGAGCGCCGCGCCGCTGGCGACTAAATCAATAAGCGTGCCGCCGTGCGGGGCAATAAGAGCCGTCATGAACAGGGTTCCTTTACAAGTCGATAAATTCCGCGCACACAGACGCGGGATAAATTGATTATAATTTTTAATGACCACTGACAAGCAAATGATAGCCCATGATTAAACACATGCTGTTTTACACCCCGGCGAAGCTGATTCCGGCGCTGACGGGACTGGCAACGTTGGTGCTGCTTACGCGCGTGTTACCTGCGGATCAATTCGGGCTGTATTCATTGGCGGTGACGGCGATGATGGTGGGGCAGACAACGCTCACCAGTTGGCTGGTTTCGGCGCTCGTGCGGCTTCTGCCCGGTGCGGCAACGCCCGATGAGCGCGCTGAATTACTGGCGGGTTTGGGCGCATGGTTTGGTGTGATGTTTCTTCTTCTGAGTCTCTTTTTAGCCGGGGTAGTGGCCTTATTTGATTGGCACGGCAAGGAAGGGCTTAATTATTACACCCTCACGCTGCTATTAACCCTCGCCTTCAGCGCGCAGCAGCTTGTTCTGCGGGTACACATGGCCGATTTGAAAAGCGGGCGCTTTTCTGTGTTGCAGTCATTGCAGTCGTTGCTCAGCTTGTTGTTTATGGCGGTTGCAGTGTATTTCGGCAGTAAAACAGCCAATGCGCCGCTGTTCGGAATTTTAATCGGTTATATTATCTTGATACTCGCCGATATGCGCGCATTGGCGCCGTTTTTGCGGTGGCGGCGGGCGAACCGAGCGGTGATGCGCACCATTTGGAATTATGCGGGTGTGCTGATTCTTATTGGCGTGTTTGGTTATTTGGCGATGAAGGTCGATCGCTTTATCCTGCAACATTATTGCGGTGAGGAGGCGGTTGGGTTTTATTCCGCCGGGGTGAGCCTTGCCGAACAAGCCATCAGCGCCGTGTTTATGATTGTGGCCATGGCGTCGCATCCTTTGGCCGTGCGGGCGGTAGATAGCAACGACGAAGACTTGAAGAAAAAACAACTAGGCATGAACGCGCTGTGGATTTTGGGGCTGGGCATGCCTGCATCCTTGGGTTTTGCCGCGATAGCGCCGGAATTGGCGACGCTGCTCTTGGGCGATGCCTTCCGCGAACAGGCTGCCGCAATTATGCCCATCATTGCGCTGGCCGCCTTAGCCGCGAACCTGCGCGGTCATTATGTTGAGCATTATTTTCTGCTCGCGCGGCGCAATGATTTGCTGGTGATTGCCCTGATTCCTTCGGCGCTGGCGGCGCTGCTGATTAACCTTTTGGTGATTCCGAAATACGGTGTGATGGGCGCGGCGTATACAGCGCTTGGGGTGCAGGTGACAGCGCTAGTTGTTGCCTATGCCATCGTCTCGCGGATAACGGCGCTGTATATTCCCTGGGGTGATATGGCAAAGATTTGCGCCGCCAGTATAGCTATGGTCGGCGTTACGCTGTTGATACCGAAAATTGAAAACCTCACCATAGCGATCGGGGCGAAAATGGCGAGCGGGCTAGTATTTTATACTGCAGCGGTTCTAGTGATGAACGTTGGTGGGATGCGCCAGGCGCTGCTGAAGCGATACCGGTCTTAACGAGTAGGAATCTTCAGAAATAGCGCTCTGGAATAGCAATCACATCACCCGGTAACACAATCGTCTGGGGGCCGCCTAATTCTTCTGCATTGGGATTTTTTGCTCGTTTGATTAGCGCAATGTTTTCTTTAGCGCGATAAGTAAAACCGCCCGCCAGCGCCACGGCGTTGACCACGTTCATGCCGTTAACATACGCATAGCTGCCCGGCTGCTTCACTTCGCCAATGATATAGAAGGGGCGGTAATTCAGCACATCTACGGTCAATTGCGGGTCAATCAAAAAGCCTTGTTTCAGCTTTTCTTTCAGCGCGTCACTAAACGCTGTCGCCGTCTGGCCGCGCGCTGCAACAACACCAATTAGTGGGAATGTTACGTTGCCGCCCGCATCCACATCATATTCACCTGTCATTTGCTCTTCGCCGAATACGCGCACACGCAAACGGTCACCGGTATCAAGCTGATAATCGCGGGCTATATCCGCCGCTGTGGGCGCATCACCCGGTGCGGCTTGTACCACCGGTAGAGGCGTTGATGCCGCCGTACCGGCCGGACGAGCATAACCGCCGCAAGCTGACAACAACAGCGATAGACTTAAAAGACAAGCAGTGAAGCGCATACATCCCTCAGTGAATAGAGACAACACCTATAAGACTATAATACCCGTTCGGCTATTTTTTTCTTAATCTCACCGATAGCCTTTGCAGGATTAAGGCCTTTCGGGCAGGTGCGGGTGCAATTCATGATGGTGTGACAGCGGTACAGCCGGAACGGATCTTCGAGATTATCCAGCCGGTCGCCGGTGGCCTCATCCCGTGAATCGGCAATCCAGCGGTAGGCTTGCAGCAGCACGGCGGGGCCCAAATAGCGGTCACCGTTCCACCAATAGCTGGGGCAGCTGGTAGAGCAGCAGAAACACAGCACGCATTCCCACAAACCATCGAGCTTTTCCCGCTCGGTTACGCTTTGCTTGCGTTCGCTTTGCGGCGAGGGGGCGGTATCCGCCTGAAGCCAAGGCTGCACCGATTTATACTGGGCAAACGCTGTTGATAAATCCGGCACAAGGTCTTTAATAACTGGCAGGTGCGGCAGAGGGAATACTTTAATATCACCAGCTATCTCACTGATAGGCTTGAGACATGCCAGTGTGTTCGTGCCGTCAATATTCATGGCGCAGCTGCCGCAGATACCCTCGCGGCAGGAGCGGCGAAACGTAACGCCCGAATCAATCTCGTTTTTGATTTTAATAAGCGCGTCCAGCACCATGGGGCCGCACTTATCAAGATCAATGGTGTAGTAATCAAGGCGCGGGTTCTGCCCATCCTCGGGGTTCCAGCGGTAGAGCACCACCGTTTTTGTCCGCTTGGCGGATTCCGGCGCGGGGTAGGTTTTCCCCTTTTTATAGCGGGAATTTTTGGGAAGGGAGAATTCGGCCATTTATCTTCTCCTTAGTATTTACGCACTTGCGGCGGAATAACCGGCGTTTCATTGGACAGGGTGTACATATGCACCGGGCGGTAATCGAGGCGAGTTTTCGCGCCCCCATCCCACCAGCACACCGTGTGCTTCATCCAGTTTTGATCGTCCCGTTCCGGGAAATCCTCATGCGAATGCGCGCCGCGTGACTCTTTGCGGGCATTAGCGGAATGCAGCGTCACAACGGCTTGGCTGACCAGGTTTTCCAGCTCTAACGCCTCGATAAGGTCGCTGTTCCAAATCAGGCTGCGGTCGGACACGCTGATATCGCTGAGGCCGCCTATGATACCGCCCATCTTATCAACGCCCTCTTGCAGGATTTGCGTGCTGCGGAACACCGCGCAGTTGCGCTGCATGATTTTTTGCATGCCAAGGCGCAAATCACCAACCTTTGTGCCGCCTTTGGCATGACGCGTAGCATCAAAGCGTGCCAGCGCCTTATCCGTTGCGGATTCTAGCGGCTTGCGGTGCGTCATGTTCGGCTGAATGGTAGCGGCCGCGCGGTGCGCAGCACCCCGGCCAAACACCACAATATCCAACAGGGAGTTACAACCCAAGCGGTTGGCTCCGTGCACCGACACACACGCCGCCTCGCCAATCGCCATCAAGCCGGGACAAACCGCATCGGGGTTGCTGGCTGTTGGGCGCAGGACTTCGCCGTGGTAATTCGTTGGAATACCGCCCATGTTATAGTGAACCGTTGGTTGCACTGGAATCGGCTCTTTGGTCACATCAACACCGGCAAAAATGCGCGCTGTTTCGGAGATACCCGGCAGGCGTTTTTTCAAGGTTTCTGCGCCTAAATGCTCTAAATGCAGATAAATGTGGTCATTCTCTGCGCCTACGCCGCGCCCCTCATTAACCTCTAAGGTCATTGAGCGCGACACGACATCACGCGAGGCCAAATCCTTGGCGTTCGGGGCATAGCGTTCCATGAAACGCTCACCGGCGCTGTTGGTGAGATAACCGCCTTCGCCCCGTGCGCCTTCGGTAATCAAGCAGCCCGCACCGTAAATCCCGGTGGGGTGAAACTGAACAAATTCCATGTCTTGCAGTGGCAGCCCAGCGCGCAGCGCCATGGCGTTACCGTCGCCCGTGCAGGTGTGGGCAGAGGTGCAGGAGAAATACACCCGGCCATACCCGCCGGTCGCAATAACTGTTTGATGGGCATTAAAGCGGTGCAAGGTTCCATCTTCCATGCACAGCGCGAGGAGACCGCGACACGCGCCGTCATCATCCATCAGCAAATCAAGCGCAAAGTATTCCACATAAAAATCAGCGTTATGCTTTAAGCATTGCTGGTACAGCGTGTGCAGAATCGCATGGCCGGTGGAATCCGCCGCCGCGCAGGCGCGCCGCGCCATTTTCTCGCCCTGGTTAATCGTGTGGCCGCCAAAGGGGCGCTGGTAAATTTTACCGTTATCAAGGCGGGAGAACGGCACGCCCATGTGTTCCAGCTCAATCACCGCCGGAATGGCGTTGCGGCACATGTATTCAATCGCGTCTTGATCACCCAGCCAGTCCGACCCTTTGATGGTGTCGTACATGTGGTTTTCCCATGTATCTTCATCGACGTTTCCAAGCGCCGCGGCAACGCCGCCTTGGGCGGCAACCGTGTGGCTGCGCGTGGGGTAAACTTTCGTGACGCAGGCGGTTTTAAGACCCGCCGCCGTCATGCCCAGCGTCGCGCGCAGTCCCGCGCCGCCCGCGCCAACAACAACAACATCATGATAATGATCCGTAATGGGATACGCTGCGTTCACACTCAACTCCTCTAGCCTGCAATCACAAGTTTAATCAACGCCAGTGACACCGCAGAAATAGCAATAACGGCCAATATCTTCACCGCAACCAGCATACCGATGCGGACACATGCGCAGTGCACATAATCTTCAATCACAACTGTTAAGCCCAGCTTTGCATGATACAGCATCGCCGCCATGGTGAAAAATAACGTCAGCGCAACAAGCGGCTGTGCGGCATAGGCGGCGGCTTCGCCGTGTTCTAAACTTGGTAGCGTCACAAGCGTTGCAACCAGACACAGCATCAGCGGTATCAGCAGAACCGCCGTCAGGCGCTGATAAATCCAGTGGTGCGCGCCGGATTTGGCGCTGCCGAGGCCGCGAACCCGCCCTAGCGGAGTTTGCAGCGGCGTATCTTTATTGGCCGATGTTGACATAATGCCCGTATCCCAATGTTATTGTGGTCAGAACCAGCGCCGAGGCGAGCACGGCATAGCCGCTGATGTAGACGTTAGGCAGCGAAAAACCCTTGCCCATATCCCAGAACAAATGGCGGATGCCGTTGCTGAAATGATAAAAGAAAGCAAACGTCCAGAGGCACAGCGCGCCTTGGCCGATGGTTGTATTGAAAAGACCGCGAACGGTCTCATACAGCGGCGCATCAAACGCCAGCGCGTAGATCAATAGTGACAAAACAAGCGCACCCGCGCTCAAAAAAACACCACTGGCGCGGTGCGAAATCGACAAAACACTCGTTAATTGAGGGCGATAGACCTGCAAATGCGGCGAGAGAGGCCGAGTATTGGGCTGTGACATAATAAATACCTAGGTTCCGGAATGCCTAAAGCAAGGGGGTAGCCACTGTCAATTTTTTGTCGCGGTTAACAGATAATTCACGGTTGTATCGCGGCTTAATCGCCACACTTTGGATAAGGGATTATACTGCACGCCATCTATCGCCTTAAGGGCAAGGCCGCTTTTCATAACAAAGTCTGATAGTTCCGCCGGTTTGATAAATTTTGACCATTGATGCGTACCGCGCGGCAGCCAGCGCAGCACATACTCCGCGCCCACAATCACCAATGCAAAGCTCTGCGGCGTGCGGTTTAATGTGGCCATGACAAGCAGGCCGCCGGGCTTCAGCAGTGCGGCGATACTGCGCACGAGCAGCAATGGGTCGGCCACATGTTCCACGACTTCCAGACATAAAATCACATCAAACTGCGCGCCGGTATCGGCCAGATTTTCTGCGGCCATACAGCGATAGTCTATTGTTAAACCAGCTTGCTGCCCGTGAATTTTAGCGGCGGCGATATTTTTTTCGCTGGCATCAATCGCGGTGACCGCCGCGCCAAGCCGCGCCATCGGCTCGGCAATCAGACCGCCACCACAACCCACATCCAAGAGGCTAAGCCCATCTGCAATTTTCAGCGCTGCCTCATCCCGCTTAAAATGTGCGGCTAGGGCGCTGCGAATATACTCAACGCGCACGGGATTAAAGCGGTGCAGCGGTTTAAACGCGCCTTCCGTGTCCCACCACGTGGCGGCCAGGCGGCTGAATTTCTCGACTTCGTCCGTATCAATGGTGGTGGTCATGCTCAAACCCCTTGCGAAATACAGCCTAAAACCGTTATAGATAGCAACCTAGGAAAAAATGAGCAAAAATCAACTTCTGGTACTAAAATTTGGCGGCACATCGGTGGGTGATGTGGCGCGGATTCAGCACGCTGCTAGCATTGCGGCGCGGGAAGCCGCCGCCGGACACCGCGTTGCGGTGGTGGTGTCGGCGATGTCGGGACAGACGAATCAATTGCTTTCTTGGGTTAAAGAAATAGACCCGCTTTATGATGCGGCAGAGCATGACACGGTGGTTTCAACCGGCGAGCAAGTGACCATTGGTCTTTTTGCGCTTGCGCTGCAAAAACAAGGATATAAATCGCGTTCTTACTGCGGCTGGCAAGTGCCAATTCACACCGATGCAACGCACGGCAAGGCGCGGATAACCGGTATAGATACGACCATTCTGACGCAAAGCCTTAGCGAGGGCGTTATTCCCGTTATCGCTGGTTTTCAAGGCGTTACCGATGCCGGGCGCATCACGACTATAGGCCGGGGCGGCAGCGACACGGCGGCGGTTGCTATTGCCGCTGCGCTCAACGCAGACCGCTGTGATATTTATACCGATGTGGACGGGGTTTATACTACAGACCCGCGCATTGTGCCTAAGGCCAAGCGCATGGACAAAATCAGCTTTGAAGAAATGCTGGAGCTGGCGTCTTTGGGCGCAAAGGTGCTGCAAACGCGCAGCGTGGAACTGGCGATGAAAGAGCGCGTTCGCGTGCGGGTTGTCTCAACATTTAAAGACGGCGGGGGAACGACAGTCGTTCCAGAGGAGGAAATTGTGGAACAACAGGTGGTTAGCGGCATTGCTTACAGCCGTGATGAAGCAAAAATAACCCTGTTCAGTATCGACGACAAACCCGGCGTATCGGCCAGTATTTTTGGCCCCTTGGCAAAGGCCGCGATTAACGTGGATATGATTGTGCAAAGCATTGCCGGGGATTCCAACAAAACGGATATGACGTTTACCATTCCGCGCAGCGAGCTGCCGCTGGCGCGAAAAATATTGGAAGAGCAAAGCGCGGCTATTGGCTATAAAAATCTGCACATCGATGAAGTCGTTGCGAAAATTTCGGTGGTGGGGCTGGGTATGCGCAGCCATCCCGGCACGGCGCAGATTATGTTTCAAACGCTGGCCGACAAAGGCATTAACATCAAGGTTATCTCAACCTCTGAAATTAAAATCAGTGTCTTGATTGATGAGGCTTACACCGAACTCGCGCTCCGCGCTCTGCATACGGCTTATGATCTCGACGCCGCTTAAAAATCTGATGCAGCGCGGCGCGGCCTTTCTGGGCTGTGAGGTGGCCATTTTAGGCGGCGCGATGACATGGGTTTCAGAGCGCAATCTCGTTGCCGCGATTAGCAACGCCGGCGGCTTTGGTGTTATCGCCAGCGGCTCGATGCCGCCCGCTGTTTTGGCTGAAGAAATTAAGGCAACCCGCGAAAAAACAACAAAGAATTTCGGCGTTAATCTTATAGTGATGCATCCACTGCTTGCGGAAATGACCGATGTGGTGATTGCGGCAAAGGTGTCGTTTGTGGTCTTTGCCGGGGGCTTGCCGCCAGCGGCGCTGATAAGTAAAGCCCGCGATGCGGGCGTGAAGGTTATCGCGTTTGCGCCGGCTTTATCGCTCGCTAAAAAACTTATCAAGCAAGGCGTTGATGCACTGATTATTGAAGGGCACGAAGCGGGCGGCCATGTGGGGCAGGTTTCAACTGCCGTATTGGCGCAGGAAATACTGCCGGAAATAAACGACGTGCCGGTTTTTGTTGCCGGCGGCATTGGCCGCGGCATGGCTATAACCACTTTTCTGCGCATGGGCGCGGCAGGCGTGCAGCTCGGCACGGCCTTTGTGTGCACCGATGAATGTATCGCTCATGAAAATTTTAAACAGGCTTTTGTGCGCGCCTCCTCGCGGGATGCTGTGTTATCGCCGCAACTAGACCCGCGTTTTCCAGTGATACCCGTGCGCGGACTTGGCAATGAAGGAACAAAAAAATTCATCGAAATACAGCGGCATGTTATCGAAAAATATGACAACGGCGAATTAGACATGAAGGCTGCGCAGCTAGAAATAGAACATTTCTGGGCTGGCGCGTTGCGGCGGGCTGTGTTAGAAGGCGATGTTGCAACGGGGTCGGTCATGGCCGGACAAAGCGTTGGGCTTGTTCATGATATCGTTCCTGTTAAAACATTGCTTGATCGTTTGTGTCGTGAAGCCGACGCGGCACTTAATGTTTAACGTTGGCTGAATAAGGATAGTCTATGGAACCCGCTTTGAAAATTGTTGATGGCACTAAGCCGGAACCTACGGTTGCGCAGATATTAGTTAAAGGTCGCAAAGAGCGCGGGCTCAGCGCAGCTCAGGTTGGCACAGCGCTCAATATCCGCATAGATTATATAGATGCCATCGAAGCAGGCGAATACAGCAGCTTGCCAGGCAACAGTTATGTTATTGGTTTTGTTCGCGCCTATGCCGACTATTTGGATTTAAAACCCGATGAAGTGGTTGCGAAATTGCGCGAAGAACAAACGGCAGTAAACACACCCAAGGTGCATGTTCCCGCACCGAGTGAGAAAGCCCCTAAAAGCAGCAACAGTGGCCTCGTGTTTATCGCGCTGGCCGGTATTGTAGGGGCATTGGCCTACGCCGGATCGCACAACACAAACGACGGGTCGCAAGCACCGGCTATCGCGCAATTGGCGCCGGCTCCGGTTGCAACGACGGAGGCAGCTGAAATCGCTGCTTCCGAGCCTTTAGCGGCGCAAACAGCGCCTATGCAGCCGCAGGCTGAAGCAGTTTCAGTTACTGCTCCGGTTCAAGATGCTGGCCAGGCAGCGCCGGCGTCCGCGCCTGAGTTATCGCCTCTTAACGCGGCTCCTACGCTTAACACAAGCCCGGCCACAGACGCCGCACCGGCAGCAGTCGCGCCGGACGAGAGCATTTGGCTTCGGGCGCAAAGCCGTCTCCGTTTCGTACTTAAAGACAGCAGCGGGAAAATTCTAACCGATGCTACTTTAGAACCCGGTAGAATGTATGAGATTAAACCAAAGCCTGGCCTGTCACTCATGCTCAGCAACCCATCTGCCGCGCTGTTTGAGATCAACGGCGAGACATTGCCGCCGCTTACGGGTAAAACCAGCCGTACACTGAGAAACGTTACGCCGGCATCCTTGCGGCTCTTGGCCGTACCGGCAGTTCCTGTCGAGGAATAAGCCGCCGTGCAGTCGCGCCCCTATCAGGTTATTAAGCGCCGCGTTTCGCGCCAGATTACTGTTGGGAACGTGAAAGTGGGCGGGGATGCGCCGATTAGTGTGCAATCCATGACCAACACCCTGACAACGGATATTCAGGGAACGATTGCGCAGGTGCGGGCGCTGGAGGTTGCGGGCGCGGATATTGTGCGTATTTCCGTGCCGGATGCGGAATCCACCGCGGCGCTGAAGGATATTATCCCGCATGTCACCGTGCCGATTGTGGCGGATATTCATTTTCATTATAAACGCGCGATTGAAGCCGCCGAGGCCGGGGCGGCCTGCCTGCGCATTAATCCCGGCAATATCGGCAGCCGCGAGCGCGTGCGCGAGGTTGTTCAGGCGGCGCGGGATTACAACTGTGCGATTCGTATTGGTGTGAATGCGGGTTCCTTAGAACAGCATCTTCTTGAAAAATACGGCGAGCCATGCCCGGAGGCGATGATTGAAAGCGCGCTGCACCACGCGGCGATTCTGCAAGAGCACGATTTTCATAATTTTAAAATCAGCGTCAAGGCATCGGATATTTTCCTTGCGGTTGCGGCGTATCGCGGCCTGGCTGCGCAAACAGACCACCCGCTGCATTTGGGAATTACCGAGGCGGGGGGGCTGCAAAGCGGCACGGTGAAGTCATCGGTGGGGCTTGGTTTGCTGCTGATGGACGGCATTGGCGATACGATTCGTGTGTCGCTCTCTGCGGATCCGGTTGAGGAAATCAAGGTTGGCTTTGATATTTTGAAATCCTTGAAACTGCGCGCGCGCGGCGTGAATATTGTCTCGTGTCCGTCTTGCGCACGGCAGCAATTTGATGTGATTAAAACGGTTGAGGCGCTTGAAAAGCGGATTGCCCACATCACAACGCCGATGACGGTGTCGGTCATTGGCTGTGTGGTGAATGGCCCCGGCGAGGCCTTGATGACCGATATCGGGCTTACCGGCGGCGGCAACAACACCCACGCGATATACCTTGGCGGGGATATCAACCACCGCCTCAAAGACAAAGATATTGTTGAGCATCTCGCCGAACTGATTGAGAATAAAGCCCGCGAACTTGACGCCGCGGCGGATAAAAACCAGGCAGCATAAGGAGAAAACCATGCGCACAATCATCCTCACAGCAACGCTTCTTGCCTCCTTAACACTGCTTTCTGCGTGCGAGGAAAGAGCCGAACAGGCCGCTGCTCCGGTTGAGAACACGAGCGCGGCAGCCACAGGATTACCGGCGGATGCGGATTCGGTAACGCGTATCGTGCGCGCGCTGGATGCGGCAGCAACGCTGAAAGCTGTTGAAGAGCGCGTGCGCCCGGCGGTGGAATCCCAAGTGCTGGTGCTCTATCGCGGTGAAAATCAAAGCGCCTTGGTTGCGGCTAAGAAAACGGAGCTTATGCAGAAACTTACCGGCGTTCTTCCTGAGATTGAGACGCAGCTAAATACCAATCTGCGGGAGAACTTTACCAGCGATGAGCTGGAATCTATCGCGGCTTTCCTTGCAACGCCTGCGGGCAGCAAATTGGCGCAAAAATTACCTGAACTAAAACAGAATATTGAAAACTCGGCGATGCAGCGCGCTTCGCAATTGTTATCTGGCCTGATGCAGGAACAAATTCAAAAACAGCAAGAATTAAACGAAGAAGCCCCCGCAACGAACGACGAGGTTGATGCCCCCGTGCTTGCCCCTGATACGAAGCCCGATACAAAAACCGATGCAAAGCCTGAACGGGTTGAAGAATAACGCTGCATG
>JAJTHO010000070.1 GCA_021297975.1 Alphaproteobacteria bacterium | reverse complement strand
CGTCACCGACACGACCACTGATGTGCTACTAGAGGCCGCCGTGTTTGACGCGGGCACTATCGCCCGAACCGGCCAAGCGCTGGGTCTTGTTACCGATGCGCGCCAACGTTTTGAGCGCGGCGTGGATGCGGGCGACATGCTGCCGGGTCTCGCGATTGCGCTGCACCAGCTGGAGCAGGCGGGCGCAAGCATCACCACACGGCAGATAACCCGCGAACCGCACCCCAAGACACAGCGCATTATACTTTCCGGCGCAGCTTATACCGCCCGCAGCGGCAAAGCGTTTAACGCGGCGAGCGCGGCTCAGCACCTCACCGCTCTGGGCTGCACTGTTGAAAACACAAAAGACAGCCTCACCGTGTCCCCGCCCGGCTGGCGGCATGACCTCACCATTCCGGAAGATATTATCGAAGAACTGCTGCGGCTTGAGGATTACGCCACCATTCCGGCAGAGGCGCTGCCCCCGCGTGCCCCGGCAGCAACAACCACGTTCACCGATACCCTGCGCACCGCCTTTACCGCAGAGGGTTGTGTGGAGGCCATCAGCTGGTCTTTCGCCGCCCCCGATGCCGTCGCAGCACTAGGCGGGGAAAGCACCCCGCACAACACACTCAAAAACCCTATCAGCACGGAACTGAGCGTCCTGCGCCCCACCATTCTCGCCAGCCTCCTGCCGCTGGTGCGGGATGCGTTGCACCGGGGGGAAACCTCTGGCCGGCTGTTTGAAATTGCGCCGGTGTTCGCGGCAAATGGCGCGCAGGAAACACAAGCTTGCGCCGTTTTATGGGGCGACGCAGCCCCGCTGCATTGGAGCGGCAAACCCGCCGCCGTTGATGCGTTTACCGCAAAATCCTTGCTGTACACGGCGGCTCAGCTCTGCGGCAAACCACTGGATGGCATAACGCCAGTCACAACCAACCTGCCGCCCTATCTCCATCCCGGTCAGAGCGGCTCACTAACAGAAATTAATGGCTATTTTGGCATGCTGCATCCCGCAACCAGCACCGCGTTTGATATTAAAGCGCCCGTCAGCGTTGTTTTCTTTAATCCTGATACCCTCAACGCCTACACACCCCCCTTGCCCGCGCTGTTTCAATCCAGTTTTCAAGCCAGCAGCCGTGATTTTGCATTTTTAATGCCGGATAGTGTCCAAATGGCAACACTGATCAAAACATTGCGCTCGGCCAGCCCACTGATACGCGAGGTAAATCTTTTTGATCGCTATCAAGGCACCGGTATTCCAGAGGGGATGCTGTCCGCCGCCATTCGCATACACGTGCAATCAGCGGAACGCACCCTATCGGATAAAGACATCGACGAGACCAGCACCGCGATCACCGCTGCGGCAGCTACGCTTGGTGCCGCGCTGCGCGGATAAAATAGTGTCGCACTTAACGTTTTTTTAAACTTAACCTTCTAACAATGGCTTCCATATATTGGAGTTATCACCATGAAATTGAAGATTGCACACAAAATTCCTGCTTTGGTTGTTTTGGCATCCTTGTGCACCGCTGTTATCGGCGGCACGGTATCGTATCAGATTGGCTATGGTGATGCGCAAAAATCTGGTCAGCAGCAAATGCGCGCCGTGTTGCAGAACCGCGCAGATACGTTTAAAGAACGACTCCGCAGTCTCGGCATTATCATCCAACAACAGGCCAACACCGATACAACGCGCACGCTGTTGCAAGGCTTCTCCGCACACTACCCCGCCAAAGGCCAGCCGCGCAGCGCCGAATTGCAAAATGCCTACATCAACAACAACCCCTTTGCTGTAGGTGAAAAAGATAAACTTGATGCCGCCGCAGACGATTCTGCCTACAATACTTTACACAAAAAAGCGCACCCCGAATTGCGCAAGCTCATTAGTACCGTTGGTTTTTATGATCTATTTCTCATCAATAGCAGCGGTGATGTGGTGTATTCTGTTTTCAAAGAAAATGATTACGCAACCAACCTTACAAACGGCGCCTATAAAGATTCCAACCTAGCGGCGCTGTTTCAAAACGTTAAAAACAATCCCAACAAAGATGCTTCGGCACAGTTCTCTACTTTTGCCGCCTATGCGCCCAGCAACGGCGCAGCGGCTGGATTCGTTGCCAGTCCTGTTTTTGACGAAACAGGTCAATTTATCGGCGCTGTTGCCGCACAATTACCGGCAAAAGTGTTGTTTGAGATTATTAATTCTCAAAACGGCCTAGGAGAGACAGGGGAAATAAGCGTCCTTGGCGACGGCTTCATTCTTCATGGCGACAAAGAAAAAGAAGCAAATCCTTTCGAGTTCACCCGTAAAGAACAAAACGTTTATGATATGGGCAAAGAAAGCAAAGATATTATCATACGCAGCGATATTGAAAGTCATGAAGGTGCGACCGTAAGCCAACTACTATACCCTATAAACCTAGGCACAACACAATGGGTTGTGGTTTTTGATAAAGACTCAACAGAAGTAACAAAGTTCATGCGCGATCAAACATTACAGCAGGGCATGATCTCCATGCTGGTGGTCTGTTTTATGGTATTCATCGGCATAATTGCCGCACGCTCAATAACTCGCCCGCTCAGCAGCATGATTACTGACATGGATCGCCTGCGCACGGGAGATAAATCGTTCAATGTACCCAGCCAAGATCGCTATGATGAAATCGGCGATATGGCGCGTGCGCTGGAAGCCTTTAAACTGGGTGCGATTGAGCAAGACCGCCTTTCAGCCGAGGCGAACGCCGAACAGCAACGCAAAACCGCCCGTCAGCATCGTGTTGATGCGCTATTGAAAACGTTTGAATCCAGCTCAACGGGTGCAATCAATACTGTTGCCAGCGCGGCAACGCAGCTCTCCAATACCGCACAAAATCTATCAAATACGGTGGAAACAACCAATCAACTCACCAGCGATGTGGCGCAATCCAGCGGTCAGACCAGCAGCAACCTGCAAACGGTCGCCTCCGCCACAGAAGAAATGAGTGCATCCGTGCGTGAAATCGCCGGGCAGATTGCCAAATCCACGGAAGTTGTGGCCGAAGCCGTCCGCCGCACGCAAAAAGCCGATGAAGCCGCGCAGTCGCTTGCCGCTGTGTCGCAATCGATCACCGATATTGTGCAGCTTATTCAAGAAATCGCCAGCCAGATTAGCCTGCTTGCGCTCAACGCCACCATCGAATCCGCTCGTGCGGGTGAGGCCGGTAAAGGCTTTGCGGTTGTTGCCAGTGAGGTCAAAAATCTCGCGCAGCAAACCACCAAAGCAACGGAAGACATCGCCAAACAAATCGAAGCCGTACAAAGCGCCTCCGATGAAGTGGGTAGCGTCCTGCAATCCATTAAAGAAGCGATTAACCAGGTGAATCAATACTCTGGCTCTATCGCCTCAGCCGTGGAAGAGCAGTCTGCTGTCACCAACGAAATTGCGCAAAATATGCAATCGGCCGCCCAAGGGGTTGAGCATATTAACAATAATATTACACAAGTGACGCAATCCGCTCAGGAAGCCGATACCTCCACCAAGGAAGTGCTGCAGGCCTCTAAAGTGCTGGGTTCTGAAGCCGAAAGCCTCAGCAAACAAGTTTCGCAATTCCTGAAAGACATTCAAGCGGCTTAAGTCGCTGCGCATCGGGGGACAGTGCGGGTTTCATGACCGGCACCGTCCCCTTTATGCGTACCGCTGTGCCGCTGTGAAACGTGGGGGCATACACTTGCTTGCCCGCCTCAACAATCAGCGCCCCGCCCAAACCCGACGCAATCCCGCCTAAAAACGCATCGGCATAGGGTGCGGCTTTCAGCAAGGTTTCCTGCCGGCAGGGCGGCCATAACAGCGCCGTGCGGTGTTGCAGCGGCGTCAGCATACTTTGCTGTAATAATGTCTTCACCTGCATCAGCGTATAGGGCTTGCCATACCCAAACGGCGACACTTCCCGCCGCGCCCAGATGCTGAGCCGGTTTGGCACAATCACGAGCAGTCGCCCATCCCCGCGCAGCACCCGCCACGCCTCACGCAGCAGCCGCCGCGTTTGCTCCGCGTGTTCTAGAGCGTGCATCAGTATCAGGGCATCAATCGAGCTGTCTGCCAGCGGCCAGCGATACTCATCCACCAAAAGCGCACGCGGCGCATTTCCGCGCGGCCACGCCATAACCCCCTGTGCTGCCGGCATCAATGCCGCACTGCCGGGGTATAAATCGAGCAGCGGAACGGCATAACCAAAACCGCACACCCGCTGGTTGGGCAATTCCGGCCAGACGGCACGGACGCGTTGCTGTAACAAGGCGGCAACGCTGCGCCCTAGAGGGGTTGTGTAGAAATGATAAAGATCGGCGATATCAAGCATGCAGCGGCGCGCTATCATGAAATGACCGGTGCGGGACATTGATGCGGATAGATTCGCCGCTATCCTCCTCCGCCAAGCGCAACTCATAGGATTTTTGCAGATTCAGCCAGAATTCTGCTGATGTGCCAAACCATTGTCCTAGCCGCAGCGCGGTATCGGCCGTAATCCCGCGCGCACCATTGAGTATCTGGGTAATTCTATTGGTTGGAACTTTCAGATCACGCGCCAGCTGCGCGGCACTAATGCTTAATTCTGCTAACTCATCGCTGAGGATTTCTCCGGGGTGAATGGGTGTGCGGGGCATACAAACTCCTAATGATAATCAACAATTTCAATGTTAAGTGGCCTAAGGCTTGTCTCTGGCCATTCAAAACAAAGCCGCCACTGCTGGTTAATACGGATGCTGTATTGTCCCTTTCTATCGCCTTGCAGGGCTTCTAAGCGATTGCTGGGAATATACTGTAAATCCGATAGCGTTTGCGCCGCGGCAAGAATTTCCAGCCGCTTTTCCGCTTGCGTTGAAAAGCCTTGGAACTCTTTAACAAATTCACCAAGAACAAACCTCTTCGTGCGTTTGTCACGGCACCGTGCTGCAAGTTCTTGGTCTAGCATAAGATGGACTATACTAAAAAATATGCGTTACGTCAAGCGTCATCACCGCTCTATAAACACATCCATCTGCTGCCCAACAAACGCCGCATCCTGCGCCCCTTCCAGCGCGTAAATCACCTCTAAAATGCGCGTATCAGACCGCTCGCCCGCGTCCCCCGATAAAAATCGTTTCGGAATCACCAGCGGCTCTTTGCGAACAAATTTCAGGGGTATCGCTTTTTCCGGCGCGCCGCGCACTGTGCCCACCGCTGCCGCATCCATGCGTACCTGCTGCGCCTGCGTCTCATCAATCTGCACCCGCACATGCAGCGGGGTAATATTACCCACCACCATCAACGGGCTGGCCAGCACCCCCGCTTGAGCAAATTCCCCTTCCCGTACATTCCGACGCAACACAACGCCATCCACCGGCGCGTTGATGGTGTGCTGCGCGAGTACGGCTTCGCTGCTGCTTAGGTTGGCTTCGGCTAAATCCACATTCGCCTGCGCCGCCTCTGCGGCGTATCGGCGCGAGCCCAGCTCTTCCTTACGGTTGGCCGTGCTGCCCACCAAATCCTCATACACCTTGCGGCGGAATTCGGCATCATCCCGGTTGGCTTTGGCAACCGCGAGTTGCGCCCGCGCCTGCTCAACCGCTGCCACCGCTGGGCGATTATCCAGCGTAAACAACGCCTGCCCTTTTTTAACGCTATCGCCCACGTTTACGGATACACTGCGCACCACACCGCCAAACGGGACGCCGATCGCAATGTTTTCGCTGTTCGCCTCAATCAGCCCCTGCCCCACGACCTGCTGGGCAAATTTTGCCAGTGGCGGCGCATCCACAGGATCGCGCACCGACCGCCCCGGCACGCTGGCGACAGCATACAGCGCATACACAAACATCAACCCCGCAACTATCGGAAAAAGCCGCAAAATCTTCTGTGCCCTAAAAAACTGCCGCATCGTCTATTCCTTTGTCTCTATTGATGAAATTCGCCCATCATTCATGCGGATAAGCCGATCCGCATAGGAAAAAATCCGATTATCATGGGTCACAACCAGCACCGCGCGACTTTTTTCCGCCGCGGCGCTCCGTAAAATATCCATCACTTTGCGCCCTGATTCCTCATCCAGCGCCGCTGTTGGCTCATCACACACAATCAGGCGCGGCTTGTGCACCAGCGCCCGCGCTATCGCAACCCGCTGCTGCTGGCCGCCGGAAAGCTGTGACGGTAAGCGCGCCGCCAGCTGCCCCACCCCCACCTGCTCCAGCACCGCTGCGCCCACACGCACGGCTTTATCATAGGTCATGCCCTCGGCTATCAGCGGCAGGGCGGCGTTCTCTGCTGCCGTAAGGGTGGGTAACAAGCTATACTGCTGAAAAATAAAGCCAATTTCTCGGCGGCGAAACAAAACCTGCGCCGCGCCCTTAAGATGCGTCACGTCTGTGCCCCAAACCCGCACATGACCTTTTGTCGGCGTTAGAATCGAGGTCATGATAGAAATCAGCGTGGTTTTCCCGCAACCGCTGGGGCCCACCAGCAAGGTAAGCTGCCCCGCCTCAACCGCAACATTCACATCATGCAACACCGCCTGCATCCCCGCACCCGACGGGAAAGCCATGGAAATGCCTTCACACACAACCGCGCTCATGCCCTATCCCCTAAAGACCACGCCGGGGTCAACCACCAGCACCCGGCGAATGCTGAACAACACCGTCAGCGCCACAATCAGCGTTACCGCAACGCCAACCCCGGCCATCACTTCCCAATGAAAATAAAAGCCGCGCAGCGCCGGCACATCATTTGTTGATTGAAAAAACAAGGCGGTGAGCCCGACACCGAGCGAATAGCCAACAAACCCCACGGAGGCCGCTTGCGCAAAAACCATGCGCAAAATTTGCCCATTGGTCACACCAATCGCTTTCATCGTGGCAAATTGGCGCAGTTTATCCAATATAAACAAATAGAACGTCTGCCCCGTTATCGCCGCCCCAACGATGAACCCAAGCACCACCGTGATACCAAAATTAATCGGAATCCCTGTGCGGGTTAGAATGTGGTTTATCGTTCGCCATTTGAATTCATCAGTGGTGAGCACCTGTAAGCCCGTCTCATTGCGAATCCGCGCTTGCAACTCGGTGATGGGGACACCCTTTTGTTCACGCACCAAAACAAACGACAGGCTGTTGCGCTTCTGCGGCGCTAACTTTAAGACTTCTGTGTAACGTGCGAAAACAATAGGAAAAGTTGTAAACGGCGCGGAGACATCACACACCCCAACAATAACAACGCGCTTTTCATTAATCTCTATCGTGCGTGGCAACACGACCGGCTCACCCGGAAACAGAAAATGCCACCCGGCTTTATCCAAAATCATCGATTCTGGCTGTTTCAGGTCTTCCCATTTTCCCTCTATCATTTCATGGGGATAGGGCAACAAGCTCACGTCATCAATCCCCATCAGAAACACTTGCTGGGATTGACTCACAAACGTGTTCACCACCGCAAAGCCTTTATAATATGGCGTTGCCCACTCCACCCCCGGCACGCTGCGCACGCGCTGCAACTCCACATCGCGCATCGGCTCAAATTCTTCCATGTATTGCACCCGCGGGTCCATCACCCATAAGGTTGCTTCCTGAACGTCCAAAATCTGCGAGGCGGTGCGCGATAAAAGCCCAATAAAAATAGAAACCTGCTGACTCATCAGCAATGTTGCAAACACGATACCCGCGACAAGCCCGATATACTTGCCGGTATCACCATAGAGCATTTTGAACGCGATTCTAAACACCTGCCTGAGTTATAGCAGAAAAAAGCTGCTGTCTAGCCTTGAACGGGAATATTATCAATCAGCCGCGTATTGCCGAGGCGGGCAGCAATAAACACACGGGCTGCGGCAAGGCTATCACCGGGTTGCACCAGCCTTAAATCATCCCCATGCCGCACCTCAAAATAATCCACCGTAGAAAACCCACTACTCAGGACACTATCTATCGCTTCTTTGCTGTCATTATCGGGTAAAAAACCATTTTTTTTGATAATAATGGCGGCATTTCTTAATGTTCTAATCAAGGCCGTTGCCTGCGCCCGCTCTGCCGCTGATAAATAGCGATTACGCGACGATAGCGCGAGGCCATCCGCCTCCCGCACCGTGGGAATCCCCTGTATCCGCCCATCAAGATGAAGATCGCGGTGGATATTTTTGATAACACAAAGTTGTTGATAGTCTTTTTCGCCAAAAAAACTCACCGCCGGACGGACGCAGCGCAGCAGTTTTGTCACCACCGTTGCAACCCCGGTAAAATGCCCCGGCCGCGCCGCGCCGCAGAGCACCCCTGTCAGCGCCTCAGAAGGTAGCACCTTTGTGCCGAACCCTTCGGGGTACAAAACCTCAGCCGTCGGCGTCCACACCAGCGCCGCGCCGTGCTCAAAGCACAGCGCCACATCCGACTCCAGCGTGCGCGGATAGCGCGCCAAATCCTCGCCCACGCCAAATTGCAGGGGATTGACAAAAATACTCACCACGGGTGTTAGCCCTGCCGCTGTTGCCGCGTCTATCAAAGCCATATGCCCCGCGTGCAGCGCGCCCATCGTAGGGATAAAGCCAATAGTATGAAATGATTGAAGGCTGTTTCTTAAGTCATCAAGGGTTGTAACGGTATGCACCTGATTCCCTTACTGCTGGATACTAAAGCCTGCTTGATGGCGCGCCCGAAGAGATTCGAACTCCTAACCTTCTGATCCGTAGTCAGATGCTCTATCCAGTTGAGCTACGGGCGCGAAAAAGAAAGCGGATACTAGCTTTTTCCTATGAAAGCGCAATAGGTAATATTATTTGTGGCCGGGGGCTGGAAATGCCGCTAAAGTATTCCTAGATAATAATCATTATCAACTACTAACCCTTAGGAGCACCCAAACATGTTGACCGTTGGCGACAAATTCCCGCATTTTAACCTTACCGCAGTACAGGGCACGAACCCCGATACCGCGTTTAAACCCTACAGCAATAAAGACATTGCCGGTAAATGGGCGGTGTTTTTCTTCTGGCCAAAAGATTTTACCTTTGTCTGCCCAACGGAAATTGCTGAATTCAACCGTCTGTTCAAAGATTTTAAAGACCGCGATACCCTGCTTATCGGCGGCAGCACCGATTCCGATTTCGTGCACATGAACTGGCAGGTGCACCATGCGGATTTGAACAAAATGAATTTCCCATGGCTTTCCGATATTAAGCACGAGCTATGCCGCGCCCTCGGCATCCTGCACCAAGATGCCGGCGTTGCGCTTCGTGCCACCTTTATCGTCGATCCTGAAGGCGTGATTCGCTATTCATCGGTTAACGATTTGAAAGTTGGCCGTAATCCGGTTGAAGTTATCCGCGTGCTGGATGCCTTGCAAACGGATGAGCTGTGCGCATGTAACCGCCCAACCGGCGGCGATGTGCTGAAAGCAGCCTAAAGAGAAGGGGTGTGGGGTAAGGGGTGAGGCATAAAAAATGTCACAACCTTATTCAACACCCCTCATGCCTTCCCCCTAACCCCTTACCCCTGAGCATACCATGTCCCTCGAATCCTACCGCGAGTCCCTTGGCGATCACGCTAAGGACATCCGTCTTAATGTCTCTAACATTTTAGGCTTAACCACCCTCACCCAACAGCAGCTGTGGGGCACAATTGTTGCCTGCGCCATTGCCAGCAAAAACAAAGAGTTTGCTGCCATTGTT
>JAJTHO010000108.1 GCA_021297975.1 Alphaproteobacteria bacterium | reverse complement strand
TACCGCCTCTGTTGTCATTGTTACAGATAGCGGCAACATCCCGCCGGTGATGCCCTTTGAAAGACACAGTACATCCGGGGTATGGCTGAGCTGTTGATGCGCAAAGAGCGTCCCCGTACGGCCAAAGCCAGTCATAACCTCATCCATCAAAACCAGTGCGCCAGCCTTCCGCGCCGCTGCGCACCAAGCATCAACTATGGAAGGCGCATACATCCGCATCCCGCCTGCACCCTGCACCAGGGGTTCCAGCAAAAAACCGGCCACGTCCGCGCCGTGCTCCTGAAAATACGCCTCTATAGCTGGTGTTTCCGGGGGCAAAATATCAACACGGGGCAGAACCGCCGAATAGCTGTCAAAAAAACCGCTGCCCCGCCCCGCTGCCATCGCACCAAAGGTATCGCCGTGATAGCCGTGTTCCAATGCGGCAAGGCGTGTGCGCTGCGGTTGGCCGATATTCTGCCAATAGTGCAGCGCAATTTTCATGGCTACTTCAACGGCTGTTGAGCCGTTATCGCTGTAAAAAACTTTGCCGAATCCGGGCGCGGCACTCAGCAGCCCCTCGGCCAGCTCCACCGCCGGGGCGTGCGTGTGACCCGCAAACAAAACATGGTCGAGCGTTGCCGCCTGCTGCGCTATCGCCGCCACAATATCCGGATGACAATGCCCATGCAGGCATGTCCACCAAGAGCTGATGCAATCTAAAAGCCGCTCGCCGGATTGTGTGTAAAGATACGCGCCCTCTGCGCGTGCAATCGGAAGCGGCGGTGCGCTGGTGTGATGCTGGGTAAAAGGATGCCAGATGCTTGTTGCATCGCGCGTGCTCAGGCTCATCTCACCAGCCTCGTTGCGGGATGGGGAGGGTGTATGATGCGCCGTTTAGCCCGCGCTTAAACGCCGCCACACCGGGCATCAACAAAGGGTCTATGCCGCCGCAATCAAAAGATGTAACGCCTTGTTGCTTCGCATCCAGTAAACCAAACCATAACAGGCCACTTTGGGCGTTTATGCTGCGCCCGAATGTAGAAGAATAGCCAGCAAAATAGGTGACGCACTTTCCATGGCGCAAAAGAAGCGCAGCGGCAGCTAAACGATTTTCATAGCGCACGGCATACAGACGGAAATCAGCTTGCGGCATCAGAAAAAAAAGTTCCTTTAAAAATGCGCCCGATGTTCCGGCGAAACGGCGCTGCTTTCTAAAGGAATCATACTGTTTTATAAATGGCCGCAGCAGCGCTAAATTTGGGCTATTCTTTCCCGTGTTCATACACAGTTCCGGTGTAAGGCCGGCCTTTGCAAATTTTTTCAAATTGCTCCGCCAGCTATCATTAATAGCCGCATATAATTCTTCTTCTGTTTTGCGCAAATCAAGCACGCTGGATGTATATGCCCTGCCAAAATCGCGCTGACCTACAAGCTGGGCTATTTTTGTATCTGTGCCAGAATCAAACCAGCAGAGCAGATAACGCAGCTTCAAAAGACCGTATCGGGTTTTAAACAGCTGAAACAGAGCGGCTTTTTTATCCTCTGAAAGCTGCTCATCAAGCCATACCGGAGCGCGGTGCAGTTGACCGATGCGCCTCCTCTCTAGAAACTGCGCGAGGGCTACTGGTTTATTATTCTCTTTGCGCCGTGCAATAAATCGAAATACCTGCATCCCTTCGGTTTTTATGGCGGCCTCGCCAAAAGACCATAGCTGCTCTAGAGGCGGCAGTGGATGCTTATTTAACAGCGCGTTCCATTCCTGTTCAGATGGTACTGTATCTAAAACAAATTCATCGCGGGAGGGACGTGACATCACTAATGCGGCGACGATGCAGCCGCTCCCTGTGTAAAATATAGAGGCACGATGCCGCAATCGTTGCCGCCCCCGCCCACGTGTACACATCCGGAACAAAAGCAAATAGTGCCATATCCGTTGCAATGGCCAGCGGCAGACGCAGATAATCCAGCGGCATCAACGCCGATGCATCGGAAAGCTGAAACGCCCGCGTTAAACCATAATGCGCAAGCCCGCTTGCACCGCCCATAAGCAGCAGCCATCCCCATGCCGTTAACGACGGCCAAACCCAAACATAGGCAGCAGGGAGAATGGACAAGGGAATCATAAACACGCCCATATAAAACAAAATGGTCATGTTGCTTTCCGAGCTGGTTAAGCTTTTGATTAAGAAGTTAGCAATCGCAACAAGGAGCGCCTGAAAAATCACCAGCATCGCAACCCAGTTAAACCCCGCCGTATCTGGCCGGGCAACGAGCAAAACACCCGCAAAGCCAATCAACGTTGCAATCCACCGATGGTAATGCACTTTTTCATGAAGCCAGATGGCGGCGATAATTGTTGTGAAAATCGGTGCTGCGAAACTAAGCGTCACCGCGTTTGAAAGCGGCAAATGCGCAATGCCATAAAACCACATGGCCATGGAGACAACGCCAAAAATATTACGCCAAGCATGATCTTTCAGGCGCGTTGTTTTGATGACCGCTGGCCAGTCTTTGATAAAAAAAGGCAGCAAAATCACAAATTGCAGCGTCACCCGAAAAAACATTAATTGCAGTGGGTGAATATCCTTAGACAAATCATGCCCTATCGCATGAACACCCGACATCAGCACCGTTGCCAGCAGCATCCAACTAAACGCGGATGAGGAAAGACGATGGAGGGCAGGGGACATTTTGCTATGAAACAGGTTTACCGCGCTTTTGGCAAGGGGCTTTCCGTATAGCGCATAGCGTAGCGCTGAAAAAACGCAACATAGATATGGAGCGCAAAGATAAGACCCGCCTTGCCATCAATAAAGCCAAAATTGAGCAGATAATAGCGCAGCATCGCAATAACCGGACGCAATAACACCGCAGCAAAGGACGGTTTTTTTGGCATTCGCTCAATTTCTAGAAGATTATAACGCAAGGATTTTTCTGCGCGTTCGCGATAATTTAAATCGCCTAAATGTTGCAACGGCGGCAGGACATCGGCAACTTTGCCGTCAACCTCAAGCTTTTCATGCACCGCGCCAACCCATTGTGAGGCGGCGACTTCCGCAAAGCGCACACCCTTCCAGCCCAGCCAATGCCGCCCGCGCATCTTCTGCCCCAGAAAATAATGCTGCATCCGAAAGCGCACCCCGGCAGGGGGGGAAGGAGAGAGCAGTAAGGCCTCTAAGTCTCTAAGAGCTTCCGTTGTAATTCGTTCATCCGCATCAAGCCATAAGACCCAACGCGTGGTGATTTTTTTATGGATGATGTTGCGTTTAAAGGAAAAATCGCGGCTCTCGATTGTTGCCGGTATAACCGTTGCCCCATGCGCCTTGGCAATGGCGGCGGTATCATCGGTGGAAAAATCGTCGTACAGGACTATATGCGGCGTGAAGGTATGTCTTTTAAAAAAATCCGGCAACATTGCCGCTTCATTCCGCGCAATCAAAGCTATTGTGAGCTGCTCGTATAAAGAGTTTTTCATGCGGCTAGGCTTTTTTGATAGGATGATGTGCGCGAGGCAGCAGTCGCTTCACGCTCTCCGAGTAACACACAAATAAGCCCCAAAGAGAGCCAGAACAGCGCATGCATTTCAAACACCACTGCGTAAAAGTTATCGCTCGCCGCCGCTAAGAACAGGGGGAGTAAAACCACTAATCCTTCAGACATGATAAACCAAATGCGGCGCAGCAAGATGATAAACAAAGTTGCTATCAGTATGCCATAAACAAAACCGCCATCAAAAACAAACAAGAGCAGTGAATTAGACACAAAGCCAACTTCGTATGCATCAAAGTCGTAAAGCCCGCGTGTACGCAGCGCAAAGTTGTTCAAACCCTCACCGCCATAAAAAATCCCATAATTTTCTTTGAAGACAATATCAAAGAATCGCAGCGTGCTGTTCCATTTTAAAGAAGCACTTTCAAAATTTCCCGTTCCCAAAATCTGTCCAAAACGTTCGGTTGCAACCGTTGCAAACAGACCACCTGAGTAAAGCTGCATGAATAGTATGATTGCAGCCACTGTCAGGCCTAAAACAAGCAACAGCTGTCCGGGACGAAACGTTGAGTTAATTCTAAAACCAAGGAACATTGCGAGTGCTAGCGCCAGAGACATGCTCAAAAAAGCCCCGCGACTCAATGTTAATATTGTCATTCCTAAAGCAAGAACAGCGCCGAGCGCATACTGCCATCGCCCGGTTCGAAAAGCCGCAAGAAGCAGCATTGAACCTAAAAACGCCAAAATACCGGCGTTTTGCGGTGCCGTTTTAGACAATCCGGCCGAACGCACAACATACTGCCCTGATTCATCGACATCATAAATACTAGAGGTCACCCCAAGACTACGCGCGGAGGGTGAATCAATGATATTGGCGATTTTTGTAACCGCCTCAAAACCTTCATCGCTTGTTGCCGCAATAAACGTTGAACTGGCATGTAAAATAAAGGCAAAAAGAATGCAGGCGCTGATTAATTTTGCTGATCCTGCGGCTGATAAGACATGGCGATTGCTGTATAACCAGAAAAAAACTAACAGCGGAATAAGCCTGTTTGCTTCGAAATAGAGCCGTTCATCAATATCTTTAACGCCGCTGCTTATCTCAATAATAAACATCACAATCTGGAATAACACTAACATCAAAACGATGACCTGAACGGTATCAAATCGCAAGCCGCCGCCTAATGTACGCAAGCAATAGGGCACGACAAACAGAGCACTAAAAAAATACAGTTCTAGCGGGAAAGCACCAAGACGAATCCGCGCACCAATAAAAATAACATGAAACAAGAGCAACAAAAACAGCGTCCGCTTTGCGCCCATAAGCTGTTGCGGCATTATCGCGAGCATACAGCCTCGCATTCTTGCCAGAGAGCATCGCAATGATGGTCATGTTGATGGGTATTTTTGGCGCGTAGGTGAGCGGCCTTGCCAAGATTTTCTTGTAAAGAGCGATCCTGCGCGAGTGTAATTAACGTGTCGGCCATCTTTTCCAGCGCGGCTGCTAGACAGCTCTCCCCTGGGGTGCATAACTCAGCAAGAGTAGGTTGCGGCGTTGTTACAAGCGCCAATCCTGTTGCGGCGGCTTCTATCAACACATTCGGCAAGCCATATTGCCCGCTTTCAGGTTTACCAAGAAAAACAAATACATCACTTTCTTTCATGGCATTTAAGACACCGCTGTGCGGCAGAGCACCTTTTAAAACAACATGCTTCTCAAGGCCATTTGCCGCAATATCAGCGCGAATGGTCTCTTCCAGACTACCTGAGCCAACCAGAGTCCAGCAAAAATCAACCCCCGCCGCACGTAATTTTAGTGCAATAGGCACAACATCCTGAAAGCCCTTATAAGCCACCAAGCGCCCTACTGAAAGCAGGGATAACGAGCTGTTATTATTTTTATACTGACGCTCCTCGCCAATGCGGAGGGTTTCCGCTGCGACCCCATGATAGATTAAGCGTATATTGGCATTAGGAAAGTGCGTGTTCAATGTATCTTTATTGAATGCAGTACACGTAAACACACAGCCAGCCGCAGCGATTTTCTTGGCAAATAACGCGCGGTATGCCGCATCTTTCCCCAAACCTTCATCATATAAATCATGCGCATGGACAAAAAAAGTATAAGGAACGCCGCAAAGAACATTCAGCACATAGGCGCAATCACTTGCGCCCCGCCAATGGGCATGAACGCTGTCAATATTTCCCTGCTCTACAGCGTGTTTAAGCCGCAAAAAGGCATACAAACGCCGTAAGACTGTCGGCACGGGATAAATGGGCTTTAGAATACGAAAAGCGCGCATCAACAGTGTTAGATGCCGCCAGGGCTTTAGACTTAAAA
Source organism: Alphaproteobacteria bacterium (assembly GCA_021297975.1). GTDB lineage: Bacteria > Pseudomonadota > Alphaproteobacteria > JAJTHO01 > JAJTHO01 > JAJTHO01. Next base: position 12,524 of record JAJTHO010000108.1, on the reverse strand, counting down.
ACTCACCCATTGTCTGCGCGGCATAATCTGTTTGCGCACTCAAATTTTTTTCAGTCTCTGATAATGGCTTTTTTGTTTCTGGCCGGCTGGTGACTGACCACAATTTCACACCGCGCCGAACGAGTGAAGCGGCCTCTTGAACAATGAATGTTTCTGAAGTGGCCGGAAAGCTGCCTACCGCCATTAATACGCGCGGCATGGCGACTTATGACTCTAAAACAATAAGACCGGCAAGACGATCACGTACGGCTTGGAATTTCAACGTAATCCGGTCAAGGAATTCAGGGCGAATCAGTCTATCAGGAAGCAACAAGACAACTGTTTCCGCCAGCGCAGACGCAACCATCGCAAACACGCCATCCGCGCCGTCTGTGCTTGCAAAAACAATCAAATCATTTTCTTGTTTTAGGCGAGCCAGCAGCTCAACGAACGGACGCGCTAACAGCAACTCCGGCAAATCCGTGGAATTGGCGAGCTGTAATGTAGGAACGCCATGAATATCGCGCACAGGCATGATGCTGTTTTCATTCAGTCGCTGAATCTCATGCAGCGGAATACCGCCCGCGCCGCTATTAATAGAAATCAACAACACGCGCGGTGCAACTGTTTGTAATGCGCGCGCGAATCCTGCAACATCTGCGGCAACATCTGTTTTATAACCCTTTGCCAGCACGGCGATTGCCTTTGGCATCCCTGCTTTACGACGCAGTAACAAGGCTTGAGCGGCAGGAAGATAGGCGTGTGTGTTGTTATTTCCTGATTTTTGACGCTGCGCGACACTGCCAATCATTGGTATGCCCGCAGATAGCGCGATGTAACGTAACTTTTGCGGGCTTGGAAAGCGCGACTCTAAAATGTAAATAATGGTGAAGGCGAGAAGCAGCATCGCAAACATGCTGGCCGTGTAGATTTTACTCGGCACTGGTGAGACGGCCTTATCGGTGCTCTGCGGCGCTGATAAAATCTGTCCATCCGGACGGATTACACCGATTTGGCTGGTGACCATTTTAAGATCGCTTTCTAGTTGATCGCGAATTTTCTCGTAGAGCGTTTTTTCATTTTCAATCGCGCCAAGCTGCACACGAAAGGCCTTTTGTGTGTCGATTTGTTGCATCACGGATGTGAGTTGCTGTTCTATGTTAAGTGCTGCTGATCGGCGTAAATCAAGCGCTCCCTCGGCGCAGGCAACAGCATCGACGCGCGCTGTTTTGAGGCGCTCTTCAAGCCCTGAAATCTCTTTTTCAACCGAAATACGGGTTGGGTGTTGGAGCCCCAGATTGAGACGCGCAGCGGCGGCTTTTTGATTGAGTGCCGTTACTTCTGCCTGCATCCGAAACAAGCTCCCGGTGCACTCCGAGCCACTCAAAATTGTTGCATCAAGTTTGCCACTTTCAAAATTGCGCAGCTGTCTAAGGCGGGAATTCTGCTGCTCAATTGCGGTGCGGGCTGTTGCCAGTTCACGGCTGATTGTGTCGGCTTGTTTTTCAAGAAGCGGCAATTCATTTTGATAGATAAGACCACTGCTGCCGCTGCGTGCGACAAGCTGCTCATAGGCCTGCTGGCGTTTTGCATCGGCTTCCAGCATTTGCTGTTGAAGCCAACCCGCCGTTGCAAGCGCGGCTTCCATTTTGCGATTCACCGTAAATTCTAAATAGCTCTCAATAACAGCGGCAACTATATCTGCAGAGAGCTTTGCATCTAATGTGGTGACGTTCACTTCCAAAATGTTTGCCCGCGCAATGGCATCCACATCGAGTTTGTCTTCCAACAGGCTTATCAACTTTTCCTGTGTATCAGGCTTTATTTCAGGATTTTTTTCTGTTGCTGGAATTAATCCCCATGCTGCGGCTAACCTTGCTGCGCCTACTTTTTGAACAGCTTGTTGTAAAACGCGGCGCGACAACAGATTGTACATTTCTGTTTGCAGAGGCGATGCGCTATCACGCAGCAACACAGCACGCGCTGATGGCATACTTGCGCTTTCAAAATTAAGCTGTTGCGGCGCAATCAAGAGTTTTGCGCTGCTTTTATAGCGATAGGGCATTATTTCTAGCGCAGCAAAACTTAGGCCAACAGAAAGCAGCATTGCTGCAATCAGAATATACTTATGGCGAAACAGCGCAACTGCCAGTTCCGCCAGTCCGATACCGGATGACAGATAATTAGTTGGCTGTGGTTGAAGCGGCATCATTATCAGAAATACCTCGGCGGCACTTCAACCGTATCCCCCGGCAATAATGGGGTTTGATAATTACCGCGAAGGCGTTGTTGATTGCGCGTTATGAACGCATCGTCTTTGGCGGCACGGTAATTTAAACCGCCAGCCGTTGCGATAGCTTGTTGTACTGTAAGGCCAGGGGTAAAGGCGAATTTACCAGCGCGGGTTACTTCTCCAAATACAAAATATGGTCTATACTCAGACACCTCAACACTTGCTTTTGCATCTGTTACAAAGCGTGGGCTGAGTGCGGATTCAACTGCTTCTTTGACCTCAATTAAGGTTTTCTCGCGAACAGGAACTGCGCCCGCAAGCGGAATGGTAATCGCGCCTTCCGCACCTACAAGAAATTTTCCGCCTAAATCATTTTGGCCGAATATTGTAACGTTGAGGGTATCACCGCTATCCACGCGATAACTTTCGTTACTGAGATTCTGGGGCGCAGATTGGATGCTTGCTCCTGCACATGCAGCATTTAAAAGAAGCGCAAAAGAGAGGATTGAAGCGCGCACGGTTGATGCAACGTTATAAGACGTTTTTGACATAGCTCCCTTCCTTCTTTTTTAGTATGCAAAACGCAGGCCAACGAGAGCTGTATTTTGGTCGTAGCGTGAAGGAAGAGTAGCTGTATCGCGAATAACACGCTGTATTTGCATTGTTATCGAAAAACCTTGGCTTAAATAATAGGCGCTCTGAATCCCGGCAAAATCCAAAACATCATCGCGGCTAGTGCCTTCAAAATTTTCCCACTGGCGTGTGAATTGGCCAGACCAGACCCAATGCGGCAAAATTTCATGGTCAAAACGGATACCCGCTCTGTCGGCGACTACACCCGAAACCAGCGGAGAAATAGTCTCAAGCAAATAACGCTCAACAAAGAAGCGAACATTTACAAGACTTGTGACGCTCCAGTTGACTTGGGTTCCGAATACAACATTATCGATGTCTTTCAAGCGCGCATCATCATAATCGCGCTCTTGCAATCCAACAAAGGCATCAACGTTTAGCAGGGGTGTTATGGCATAAACAGAACCCACCTCAAAACGGTTGCCCGTGGAATCTCTGTTAAAACCGGAATCGTCTAAGGCTTGGCTATAATCAAATACAGTAAAGATACCCCGACCGTAGAAGGACAAGTCACTGTTTACATCATAGCTTACCGATGCCTCGTACTGCTCACGTTCGTAATCACGATCACTATTATTGATAAAGGTATTACTGTTGCTAAGGGTGTCATCGTATTCAGTGCCGACTAATCCCGCCGAAAGCGATGTTGTGAAATCAGCAATTTTTTTCGTATAGATAAGTTTAGCGCTATCGAGTGTATAGCCTATTGGCTCAACAGAGCCGGCGTCATTGTCCGGATCGCCGCGCAAATCATGAGCAGAAATGTGTCTTAGTTCTAATTGAAAATTTCCTAAATCACCTGAATCGTAGCCTAGCACACCACGTGCGGCTAAGTTATTTTGGTTTTCACTGGTACTGCGAAAATAATTGTATATTTCGCCTTCAACACTGCCATTAAACGAGAGCGCATTTTGCTGAAAATCCACTAGAGTACCCACACTGGATAAAGAAAATCCATCCTCTGTGTTGCTCTGTGTTGCGAAAACGTTGCTGTTATAGCCAACTGATTGATTAAAAAACGGCGTTATCTTAAAGCCTTCGCTAACTTCAATACCGTCTGGTGTATTTCTTGCGGTTACTATTTCTGTACCTGGCACAAACTGGGGTAGGGGGCGAATATTGACATCATAAAGTATGATCGGTGCGGCTAGCGCTCGTTGCGAAGCTGCAACAAAAAACAACATTGAACACACTGATAATGCAATTTTTTTCGTACTCATGAATTAGCATTAGCACTGCGTCTAAATACTGCCTATATTTTTTTTATGCTGTGCGCGTAATCCTATGCTTAAGCGGCAACAAAGCAATACTGCTGCGGCGCAGCTTGCTATGGCAAGATTCTCTGCTGTGATGGGGATAAATAGCAGCAGCACCCCTTTAAAAATAAGTGCCTCAGCATGTCGCCAGAAAAGCCAGCGATTTTGCTGTTCTGCGAAGGGCTTTGTCATAATAAGTGTTCGCAAACTGGCAAAAAACATAAACGGCGCAAACCAGAAGAGCAGGGGCACAGAAGAGGTAAACTCTTCTCCATAAAGCGGAACCAGAAAAAAGTATCCGCCCGCCACAATTCCAAGCAGGGTTAGCGCGCTTACCGCCGCACCAGCCATTATAAAAACAGCATTCTCCGCGTGCCCCGATTCTTGCCCCATCAGGCGGATAAAACGCGGCACCATTACAAAAGCGAGGCTCATCTGAACGGTAAAGGCAAGACCTAGCAGCGTCATCGCCACCGAATAATACCCCACTGCCGCCTCACCCTGTTTCCAGCCCAATAAAAATATATCACTTTTTAAAAACAGCAGCACCATTATGCCAAGACCGACATTGGCAAAGCCTTGCTGGTACACTCGTTTTTTTATATAGCCCACCAGCCGCCGCCCCGGCTTTCGCCAAAGAACGGGCTTAAACCACAAATAGAGAATAAGGGTCAGCGTTACGCTCAGGAAAAGTATTGTTGTAACCCCCAGAACCCCGCTGCCATAAAAATAAAGCACACCAAGACCACAAAGCGCCAGCACCCGCTCACTTAGCATGGTTAGATTATAAACCCAGAGGCGTTGGCCGCTACGCTCGCGCGTATCAACAATATTTAGAGATAACCGGCTCCAAAGCAGCGCCGCCGAAGCTATTATAAGTAGTGTGCCCCATTCCGGTTTCCAAAGCGCCAGAAAGCCAGAAAACAAAAGGCTACTAAGAAACGCAAGCCCCATCAAAACCAACAGCGGAGCACCCAGATTACGGTCTAATTTCGCATGAATACTCAGATTGAGTAGTATTTTTGGCACACCTAAGCCGCAAAGCAGCAGCGCCGCATCAAGAGCCGCCTGCACTAAACTAAACGTACCTCGTCCATCCGCGCCCAAAAGCCGCGCCAGCATGATACTCATGATAAATGTAAGCCCCGTGGCCACATACCGGCACAGCAATGACCAGGCGGAATCCTTCCAAATAGGCCTTAACAGGATAAGATGTTTCCGTAGTGTCACGGGCGGTGGGTGTCCTTAAGATTTTTATTTCTACAACGCAAAACACTAACCATTTGTTAAAGAGATAGAGGCAAACAGACACTATAAAAACGATGAAAGAGTTGATGCACTGCCCATGGCCGCCATTTCCATCATCATGACCTATCGCAACGCGGGTGCGCTTATCCATGCGTCTGTTGCCAGTGTGCTCGCACAGACACACAGCGAATGGGAATTGCTGTTGATTGACGATAATTTGCCGCAACAGGAAGAAATCTTTGATTTTCAGGATTCGCGCATTCGCCGTTTGCGCAATCCCCAGCCGGGAAGGGTTCGGGCGCTGGCGTATGGTGTGGAGAAGGCCGCGTTCGATTATATAGCTATTTTAGATGCCGATGATATCTGGCATCCTGAAAAACTTGCCCATGATATGAAAGCATTGACCACAGAAGAATGTGGTTTTGTCTGTTGGCGCATTACAACATTTACGGTAGAGGCCGCATTACCCAAATGGTCTGCCCTGCCGGAACGTCGCCCTGTCAGCCGCACCGACATGCTGATGAAGAATCATGTTATCCATTCAACCTGCGCCGGGCGAAAAGAATATTTCCAGTATGATACGACGCGGCAAACATCGGAAGATTATGAGCTGTGCTTACGTCTCCAAGCTGAAGGTGTAACGCTCTGGAAGTTTAATCAGGTCGGCGCAGCATTTCGCCTTCATGATAGCCATTTTACAAAAAGACGCTGGCGTTACACACTGGCCTCAACAAAACTTCAGGCGCGGCATATCGTGCATGACCGTGCCTTCTGGCTTTTGCCATTACCGATTTTACGGCTGGGGTATGCGGTGGTGCGGCATCCTTTGCGCCGATTGCAAGCAAGACTTCGGGAGGCCTTTGCATGAGCAGCTTCGCCGCCCTGTCCAATTTTGTGCGCAAGCATCCGCTGGCGATTGACGCTTGGCATTTTGCCGAACGCTGGCAAAACAATAACGGCGGCTTTCCAGAGAGCGTTACTGGGGATGTTCCCGCCGGCGATGCCATTGCCGATTTTGGCGATATTATCCCCTATTTATGGCTGGTTGATGCGGAAAAAGCTGCCGCTTTTGCCGCACATGCGGATGATACTATGCTTATTGATAGGAGCGGCCGGGTTTACGCCTTTGATAATCATGATTTTGTGTTTGGAAGTTGGCTGTATGCCCAGATAACGGGCATCGATGAGTGGACGCATCGTTTCCGCGAACAAACGCAGCTGCTCTGCCGAATGTTTTTTCGCGGCAAGGGATTGCCGCCACAATGGGCTGTGAAACCGGGCAGTTGCAGTGTTAAAGGCAGCGCCTTTGGCCTTGCCATTTTAGAACTGGCGGCATTGGATGATGCACCGCGCTATCTCCAGCTTGCGCAGCGTACAGCACAATGGCTTTTAGAACAGCCGTATTTACCCGTTCGGGAAATTCGCTATGGATTTTTCTCAAGCCCTGACTTGCGCAAAGATAAATTGCGCAGTCGGCTTTTTAAGGAAACAACCAATTCTGTTGCGGCCTTAAGAGCGTTTAACGACAGATTGTGTGATTTTGCTGCCGAAGAATTAATGGCTAAAGCGGCCTCACTCTTTTTCCAAACCCCATGGGGGACAACGGAATTATGGGACGAGGGCGTGCAAAAGCCATCTTTACTAGCGGCAACAGCCGCAACCGACTTTCTGCGCAGTGGAATTGCGGCGGGGTATAAGGAAGCCGTTGCACTTTCCGAGGCCACTTATGAAAGGCTTTTGACGGGCGATTTGCGGCATACCCCCGATAGCCCAGAAGTGCATCTTGATATCCTCGTCGATGCGGTCACAGCCTATGCGTTACAGTATCCCGGAGACCGGCGCTTGCTGGATTTAGCTCTAACACAGACAGAACGGCATAAAACCCGCACCGGCTATACCACATTTGATAGTCCCGATGCACCGATTGTGACGAAGTATAATTTTCTGGTGCTGAAACTCGCGATTCTAGACTTTTTAATGCAGCCCGAAACAGCTGACCTTGGTATCGCCAGCGACATTGAAAAGGTCTTCCTGCTTGACCGATAAACCCCGCCACCGCTTGCTGTTTGCGCGGGAAATTGCGCGTGATTTTCCTGTACAGCTCAGCACGCATCATCTTGCGGCTGCCGCTGAATCCTTGGGCAACAAAGTTTTGTGGGCAACGCGTCCCGTCGCGCTGAACTGTTTTAGCCGCACGCGGCTGCGCGCTAATCTTCCGGGACAGTATCAGCCGCTAACCCCGCTTGCCCGCACCCGGCGGTTTCAGCATTGCCTGAAAACCCAGCTAAAGCTTGCGCGGCCAAATGCGGAAAAGTGGCTAACGCTGCAAGGCGTGGACGATGTGGATGTTTTATGGATTGCCGATCCGTATTTAGGCGCGCTGCGCGCTCATATCCCCCATAGGCGTTTTGTGATGCAGGTAACCGATGATTACCGCGCCTTTGAAAATTGGGGCGCGGATATGGCGGCGGCGTTACCTAGCCTACTGCGCGAAGCTGATGCCGTGTTTTTCAGCAACAGCGATTTGATGCACGAATACGAACAGGCGTTTCATTTAGACGCCGTGCGCACGTTGCATCTTTCGCACGGTATCGGCGAGGTCTGTTGGCCAAACCTCGCGCCGGTAAGCGAACGAAAAGCCGTTTATGTTGGCAGCATTAACGCCTGGATGGATTGGGAGTGGTTGCGCCTCCTAAGTGACCGTTACAATCTAGCCATTGATTTTTATGGCCAGCAGCCTTTACCGCAAGCGCATCCGCTCTGGTTCTATCGGGGGCTTCTTCCCGATGCACAGCGCACGAAAACACTGGCGCAATATGATTTAGGATTACTGCCTTTTCGCCCCAGCCCCATCAAAAAATACAGCGAGCCGATGAAACTTTATGATTATCTTGCCGCTGGATTACCGATGCTGTCACGGCTGGAGCTGCCCGAATGGGCGGCGGAATTTAAGCGCGGGGTTACAACGGATGCAGCGCGGCTATTATCAAAAAACGCTGACAATTATTATAGTATGCGGATTGAGCACTTAACACTCTGTCAACACTTTGCCGCTAGCAATTCCTGGAAAGCTCGCTGGCAGCGGGCAGAGGAATTTATTGGATTATGCGCATAGTCTATGATGACAGGGGCGGCAGTGTACAGCACAGCAGTGGTACGCACGTCTATATGCAACAGCTGGCAGAGGCCATGCGCCGCCTTGGCGTTACCATGGAGCCCTTATTCCACAACGCGCCAATAAATCCGATGAGCCTTAGTGTGGGCATCAAGGGTTTAAAGCGTTTTGCACACGGTTTTTGGGAACGCAGCAAAGAATACAAAGCCGCAATGGCCACAAAACCTGATGTGTTTATTACTGCCTATCCGAATTTTTTTCCGCGCCTTTATGGCGTGCCGCGTGTGCTGCATCTTCAAGACCTCGCGTTTATTCGTGAGCCAAAAGCCTACAATAGCTTAAAGGCGCGTTATTGGCAGTGGTCAGTCGGTCGGGCGTTATCACATTATGAGGGCGTATTGAGTATTTCTGCGTTTACAAAGCAGGATGCGTTAAAAATTTATGGTAATGGGTTAGAAATAATACCCGTTGTGCATCATGGCGTTGCCTCTGGATATCACAATTCTGCTCCTAAGAAGCTGAAATTAGAGCCACTGCAATTTGTTGGTATAGGCGCGCATCACCCACGTAAACGCTGGACTTTAGCGGTTAGTATAATTGCCGCCTTGCGCGAAAAAGGCGTTGATGCTTGGCTTGATTTAATCGGCCCCTTTGGGGCGGATACCCCGAAGATAGAGGCAAAAATTGCCGATCTTAATCTGAATTCGCGTGTGCGCGTTTTGGGAGTCATGCCGCAAGAGGAGCTGATTCGTAGCGTGAAAAATGCGAGCGGCCTTTTGTGGACAAGCTCCTTTGAAGGCTTTGGCTTCCCCGTTGCCGAAGCAATGGCCGCTGGCGTTCCGGTTTTCAGTGTCAGCAACAGCAGTATCCCGGAAATCACGGCGGGCGCATACACACAGCTTCTTGATGCGCCTAAAAGCGCTGCGGATGCGATTATAACCGCACTGAACAACCCAGCGCAGCTTTTCGAGCAAACTCTTATCGCACATAACACCGCACAAAAATACACTTGGGAGCGCGCCGCCCGGCAAACCCTCAGCGTATGGCAGGAAATCGCCCGCAAATGACTCAGCCTAAACCACCACATGTGGCCTTTTTCGCAACGCAACTGCCGGTGGGCGGTGTGCAGCGGATGCTGGTGAATATCACGGGGGCACTCGCTGAAAAAGGCTGGCGGGTGGATTTAGTGCTCGTGCGGAAAGAAGGGGAGTTTTTAAAGCTGCTCTCGCCGCAGGTTAACGTTGTCGATTTAGGAAGCCCCGGTCTTTTGAAAACAACCGGACGGCTTGCCGCATACTTACGCGCACACAAACCCGATGCGCTCTTAGCCACGGGATTACACCGCAACGTGTTTGCGCTGCTGGCACGGAGCCTCGCGCGGGTTTCATGCCGCGTGGTGCTCAGCGAACGCGTTGTCGTAAGCCGCTATGGCTGCTGGCGGCATACGCGGCTCCAAACAGGACTGTTTCATGCTGTGTATCGTGTGACGGCGCGTTTATCGTTTCCTAAAGCTGATGCTATTTTTGCGGTGTCTGAGGAAGCAGCGCGGGATTTAGAACGCTACGCCGCCTTGCCCGATGGCCATGTAAAGCACATCTATAATCCCTTTATCACACCGCATCTAACCGTTGCCGCGCATGAGCCGGTTGACCACCCGTGGTTTGCTGAGCGGGGCAGGGTTCCGGTGCTGTTAAGCGTGGGGCGGTTTGATAAACAAAAAGATTACGCAACGCTGCTGCGTGCCATTGCCCAAGTGCGCGAACGGCGCGAGGTAAGGCTTGTCCTCGTAGGTGACGGCTTAGAGCGCGGGGCGATTGAATCCCTGCGCGATGAACTAAACCTCCAAGAGCATGTTGCTATCTTTGGTTTTGATACCAATCCCTTTCGCTACATGAGCAAGACAGATCTCTTTATTCTTTCATCCATCTACGAAGGCGCACCGAATGTGCTGGTTGAGGCACTCGGCTGCGGCGCACCGGTTCTCGCCACCGATTGCCCCGGCGGCATTCGGGAAATCTTAGGCGCGGCAAGGTACGGCGATATTGTGCCGATGCGCGATGCGGATGCTATGGCAACGGCGATTCTCGCGTTTTTAGAAAAGCCGGACTCGGCAAAAACCGAACGTTTTTTGCGCGAACGCGCTCATGAATTTACCTTAGAGCAAAGCGTGACGGCATACGGCGGCCTGCTCATACCCGGTGCGCAATAAAAAGCAGTATTGCTACTCTATAAAAATCAGCACATATGAGAAATGGCTGCAACCAACCTGAAAAAACGCGTTATCATCTCGGGCGCAACTGGCTTTATAGGCCAGCATCTTGTTCCGATGCTGCTGCGCGGCGGCTATGAAATAACGGCGCTGGCGCGGGATTCGGCAAGGGCTCGCAGCTTTGATTGGTTTCCTGAGGTTGATTTCATAGCGCATGATATTCACGGCATTGCGGCGCTAACACTAAACAACGCCTCTGGCGCAACGCTTATTCATCTCGCGTGGCCGGGATTGCCTAACTATAAATCCTTGTTTCACTTAGAAGAAAACCTCCCCAAAAGTTATGCCTTTATAGAGCATATGCTTAAGCAAGAAGTGGAGCGCGTGCTGGTTACCGGAACCTGCTTTGAATATGGGATGCAGAGCGGCTGTCTCCGTGCAGACTCCCCAACACAGCCCGCTAATCCCTACGCCCTTGCAAAAGATACCCTGCGCAAGCAATTGCACTTTTTACAAGAGCAGCACCCCTTCACGCTGCAATGGGCGCGGCTTTTTTACATGCACGGGGCAGGGCAAAACCCGAAATCAGTGCTGGCACAGCTTGATGCCGCTATAGAACGGGGGGATACGGTGTTTAACATGAGCGGCGGCGAACAATTGCGCGATTATCTGCCCGTCACTGTTGTGGCACAGCAACTCGCCGCACTCCTAAAAAAACCAAGCGGCATCTATAATATTTGCAGCGGCACGCCCATTTCCATTCGCCGCCTCGTTGAACAGCGCATCCAAGAGCGCGGCGCAAAGATTGAGATTAATCTTGGCTATTATCCCTACCCCGATTATGAACCAATGGCCTTTTGGGGTGAACCTAGTGTGAAAGCAGAGCAATGAACGACCACGATACATTTAAAGCGCAGGGCGCAGCCGAAATAACCAAACAGGGCGCAGATGCTGACCTGCGGCAAAAATCTATTGATTGGCTCGTCGCCGCCGATAAACATAAATATTCCTATCATTTTGAATGGCTTGGCCGCCCGATTATCCAGCATCCCCAGGATATGATTGGCACGCAAGAACTGCTCTGGAACATTCAACCGGATTTGATTATCGAAACGGGGATTGTCGCGGCGGCTCGCTGATATTTTACGCCAGCATTCTCGAACTCATTGCCCTGTGCGGCGGCAATCCAAACGGTAAAGTGCTGGGCATTGATATTGATATTCGCCCGCATAATAAAGAGGCCGTGTTAGCCCATCCGATGGCAAAACGCATTGAAATGATTCAAGGCTCCAGCATTGCGCCCGACATTGCCGAAAAGGTAAAACAACACGCGGCAAAAGCCAAAACCGTCTTTATCTGCCTCGATTCAAACCACACCCACGATCATGTTCTTGAAGAACTTAAACTCTACGCGCCACTGCTCAGCAAAGGCAGTTACTGCATTGTATTTGATACCATTGTCGAAGATATGCCGGATGGCTATTTCCAAAATCGCCCCTGGGATAAGGGCAATAATCCCAAAACAGCGGTGTTTGAGTATTTGAAAATACTTGAAAAAGAAAACATCCCCGCACTTGATGGCGAACGATTGAAGATGGAAATCGACAAAGCCGCCTTTGACAAGCTGCTTATTTCTGTTGCGCCCGATGGATTTTTAAAGCGCGTATGAGCGCCCCCAAAGCGTTGCGCTTTCCTGCTGTTCCCAATCGTCCGCTAACCCAGCGCGATGAGGCGGATACGTATGGCGATATTGCTCTGCGGCATAATACTGCCCTCGATTTTGTTGAGAACGCCGAGTTTGATGCGGAGCTTGTTGTTTATGATGCGGCCTATCAGAACAGCCAAGCGCAT
>JAJTHO010000127.1 GCA_021297975.1 Alphaproteobacteria bacterium | reverse complement strand
GCGAATCTGCCCACGTATCAGCACGCCGCGCTGGAAGCGCGCTTGGCTGAGCTGGCTGCCGGCTGGGGTGAAGGCCTGCGCCAGTGCCTGATTGCGGCTTACGGCGGCGCGCCGGCTGCGCTTTTATACAGCCGATACGGCAATGGCTTTCCGCTCGCGTATCAGGATACAATTGGTCTGAAGACAGCCTGCGCCGATGTCGCGGCGCTGGCCGCGCTGTATGAAGATGAGCGGATAAAACTGCGCCTTGAAACTGCGCCCGACAGAGGAACCGGCCAATACAGCATCCGCGTGTTTTCCATGGATAACGCCCTGCCGCTGCATCAAGTGTTGCCGATTCTCGATAACCTTGGTTTTTTCTGCACCGCTGAAGACACCTATGAAATCACCGCCAGCCATCACACCACCAAAGCCTGGCTGCATGATTTCACGGTATACCCGCGCAGCGGCGCTGCCCTTGATATTCCCGCCCTCACCCCGCAGTTAGAGGTTGCGTTCAGCGCCGTATGGAGCGGCCTTGCTGAGGACGATGCGCTGAATAGCCTTGTTTTGACAGCGGGTCTCACTGCACGCCAGATTGTTATCCTCCGCGCCCTCGGCAAATACGCCAAACAGGCGGAATTCCAGCAGCCCTATTCGGTGCTGGTTGAGGCGCTGCTGCTGTATCCTTTGATTGCCAAAGAGTTGGTGCAGCTGTTCCACGACCGTTTTGACCCCAGCAGTGACGCTAACAGGGGCGGCGCGGCCACAACCGAACGCCTGCGTAAGCAGTTGCGCGAGGTCTCAAGCCTCGTGCACGACCAATCCCTATCCTATCTCCTCACCGTGCTGCTGGCGATCTGGCGCACCAATTATTTTCAAGAAAACAAAGCCGGACAGCAAAAAAGCTATGTCTCGTTTAAAATCGACAGTAGCCGCGTGCCCGATTTGCCCCTGCCCCGCCCCTATGCCGAGGTGTTCGTCTATGCCGCTTACGCCGAGGCCATTCATCTTCGCGGCGGCAAGGTTGCCCGCGGCGGCATTCGCTGGTCAGACCGCAAGGAAGATTTCCGCCGCGAGGTGCTCGGTCTGATTAAGGCGCAGATGGTGAAAAACGCTGTCATTGTCCCGGTTGGCTCAAAAGGCGGCTTTATCGTGAAGCGCAATGTCGCTGCCCTGCCCCGCGAAGAGCAGCAGGCTGAGGTGGTGCGCTGCTATAAAACCCTGATGTATGGCCTGCTTGATATCACGGATAATCTGGTAAGCGGCGCTGTTGTGCCGCCCGTATCCGTGGTGCGGCATGATGGGGATGACCCCTACCTCGTTGTTGCCGCCGATAAGGGCACGGCCACCTTCTCCGATATTGCGAACGGCGTGTCGGCGGAATACGGCTTCTGGCTGGGCGATGCCTTTGCCTCCGGCGGCTCCGCGGGGTATGACCACAAGAAAATGGCCATCACCGCACGCGGCGCTTGGGAAACCGTAAAACGTCATTTCCGCGAAATGGGTAAGAATATCCAAATCGAGCCGTTCACGGTTGTGGGCGTGGGTGATATGTCGGGCGATGTGTTCGGCAACGGCATGCTGCTCTCCCCTCAGATTCGCCTGCTGGCAGCCTTTAACCACAAGCATATTTTCATCGATCCCAATCCTGATGTGACGGTCAGCTTTAAGGAGCGCGAGCGTCTCTTTAATCTGCCTACCTCGCAATGGACGGATTACAACGCTGCGGCGCTGTCACAGGGCGGCGCGATTTTTGAGCGCAGCGCGAAAAGCCTGTCCCTCACCCCGGAAATAAAAGCCCTGTTTGCGCTGTCCGCTGACACCATCACGCCCAATGAACTGATGCAGCACATCTTGCGCTTTGATGCGGAACTCCTGTGGTTTGGCGGTATCGGCACCTATGTCCGCGCCGGAACGGAAACCGATGCGCACGTTGGGGACAAAAGCAACGATGCACTGCGCATTCCCGCTGCGCAGCTGCGCGCCAAGGTTATCGGCGAAGGCGCAAACCTGGGCATGACACAGCTTGCACGGATAGAGGCCGCCCAAAACGGCGTGCGCCTCAACACCGATGCGATTGATAATTCCGCCGGGGTGGATTGCTCGGATCATGAAGTGAACATCAAAATCCTGATGCAGCAGGTGATGAGCGGGCGCGGCATGACCCTGCCGGAGCGCGACACCCTGCTCGCATCGATGACGGATGATGTGGCGCATCTTGTTCTTGCCGATAACTACCGCCAGAGCGCGGCGCTGTCGGTTGCCGAGGCGCGCGGCGCGGCGCTGACTCAAGAATACATCAGCCTGATGCATGTCTTAGAGGCGAGCGGCAAACTTAACCGCGCCATTGAATTCCTGCCCGCTGACAGCGTGATTCAGGAGCGCAGCCGCAACGGCCAAGCCCCCCTCACCCGCCCGGAACTCGCCGTCCTCTTGGCCTATGCCAAGATGGATATCTTTGAGGCCTTATTGGACTCGAAACTGCCCGATGAGCCGCGCTTAGAACATGACCTGAAACGCTATTTCCCCGCCGTGCTGCAAGAACGCTATGCGGCGGAAATCCTCACCCATCCGCTGCGCCGGGAAATAATCGCAACCCACACCGCGAACAGCGTCGTTAACCGCTGCGGCATCACCTTTATCCACAACCTGATGGATACAACCGGCGCGCCGCTGTGCGATGCGGTGCGGGCGTATGCAGTTGTCCGCGAATCCTTTGGCCTCCGCGCCTTATGGGACAGTGTGGATGCGCTGGATAACGTTGTTCCCGCAGTAATACAGCTGCAATTGCTTGAGGCTATCAACGTCCTCGTCCAGCAAGCTGCCCGCTGGTTTTTGGGTCAGGAAAAACAGCCGCTACAGGTCACGCACATTATCGCCCGCTATGCGCCGCAGATAGAGGCGCTCACCCGCCTGCTGCTCGCAAGCCCTCACCTCCGCCGGGATGCGGATGATGAGCTTGCTGCAATCTGGCAGGGAGCAAAGGTTCCGGCTCAGCTTGCAACCTCCATCGCCCTGCTGCGCGCCCTCGCCTATGCGCCCGATATTGTGCGGGTGTGTGAGGAAACCGGCGTGTCGCTGGCCAATGCCGCGGGCAGTTATATGGGCATTGCTGAGCTGCTGGCGCTGCCGCAACTTGAGGCCGCCGCCGCCAGCATCCCGCTCAATACCTCGTGGCAAGCCCAAGCCCGCAGCGCCGTGCTGGCTGATTTGTTTGAAATTGTGCGGCGTCTGGCCGTCACGGTGCTGGAAAGCGCGCCGGGTAAGGATGCCGCAACGGCGCTGGAGGCGTTTGAAGCCGCCCGCGCGGATAAGCTGGCCGGGTATCGGCAGATGCTGGCAGGCGCGTTGCCGATTGGGATAGATGTCGGGTTTTTAACGCTGGTGGCACGGGGGTTGAGGGGGCTGGTGGGGTGAGGAGGGCTTCTCATTTAGCCATCTTATTTAGCCAATTGTGATGCCTGTTACTTTATTTATTTAAATATCGCCATATATTTTATTCTAAATATATGGATAGAAGAACATGCTTGAAGACCTATCAAGACAACTAAAAGAAAGTTGCTTTGCATCTGTTGATGCGCGTACTTCACAATCATGGATTAATGGGCATTACCGCTTTCTGACCCGCCGATTTACGTATAAGAATACCCGCACCCCCATAAACAACATTGTTACATACAGTACCCGCAGAGAAAGATTTGAGTCACAACGTGCTTCACCAAGTCCAGAACTCCGCTTTTTAGATGCTGATCGCCGTATTGCCGAGACACAAGCTATACTTGATGCTTGGTATTATCATGGTAAAGAGCGTCTCACCAATGCTGATGCACGGGAAAAACATTATAAAAATGCAGATGACTTCCGTACTGTTCTGATCCCCATCTTCAAAGAGTTTGGCTATACAGAAGCTGAACTCAATGAAATGGAAGCAAGCGGTGAAATTCGACTACATTCGGATTATCTAGAAGAAATTCAATACACGGAACGCTCAGCAACTAAACCAGACACCCTTGCTCAAGACCGAGAAAACGATGCCGTTCATCAATTAAAAGTGATGATACGCATGCTTGGCATGCGGGGTTACGCGATTGAATTAGTGAACAAGAACCCCGCGCTTACTGATCAGCAAAAGATTAGCTATACCCAAAGCATAAGAGATAACCACAAATATAAACAATGCATTGGGTCGTTATATCATGATGCAGAAGAAATAAAGGGCGAAACAAATGTTGCTAGTGTAAACAAACCTGCCCCCGAACTGGATCGCATCATTGCGATTGTTGCCCTCCATCAAAAACTGGATGAATTACACGGCGCGGGATATGTGTTTGATGAGACCAAGGTAAGAGAAAATATTGATGCCCTTGATAAAATATTAGGTCCGATTGAGCGTTGGAAAAATACACAACCAACAACACTACGCCAGCTCTTTAAAACGCTTGGTCTCAAAAGACCCGCGAGCACCCTGCGTGAGGTACTTAAATTTTTTATCGATGATCGTAAGCGTGTCACAGAACTTGTAAGCGGTTTACTCAAAATATCTACCGACACACCAGCAGATATCTGTGACGCTGCCGAGGTAAAATGCGCTGACCGCAATGAAGGAACTTTCTTTGAACAAGTATCTCGAATCTACAAATATTCTGCATGCCCAACAGCACAACTACCCCAGCTCTACGCTAGCCGTGGGTTAGAGGATATATTTGAATATGCTAAGGCAAATCAAGAAAGAATCGGTATATCTCGCAATGATGTGGCAAAATTATCAGGGTTGACTGCAGCTATACAAAATTCGATTAATAGTGCTCCCTTTCATCATCCGCTATATCCTGATGCCGTTGTTTATACTCATCCCCTTTTTTACAACGAACAGGGAGAAATCATTATAGTACCTGATAGCTATGAGGACAGCACGGTTACCAATTATGCATACGCTTGTGGTAAAATAGATGCCGAAGAACCCTGGCGAGACTTTATAAAACAAGCAATGTCGGATCAGACTGCGCTGACAACCCATCGAAAAAAGGCGCAACGCAAAGAAATAGCAGCGCACGCCTCTGGAACTATGGAGTTTGGGCGCAAAATTCTGGATTCACTCGCGCAAACGGGAGTTGCAATGCAAGCGATTGGCAGCGTATCGGCTGCTTTCAGCAAATTACTACCCGATGCTTTACAACACGCACCGACAATTGTGGGATCTTCTGGAACGCTGCCCACGCTTATCCCGATGATGCAGCTAGCATTAATCTACCGCTCATTTCCTGCAGCCGCGGCGGTTTTGTGGAATTCATACTGCGTTGCGATGATGATTCAAAAGCCGGAACAGGCCAGCGAATGGATTGCGGGTTTAACTGCCGGGAATTCTGTCTTTCAACTGGTTCGCTATCATGAGGGTAGCAAAGACCCGACAGAAACGCTTAAATATCCGGTAAAATGGGGCAGAGAACTTCTAGCGCCGTTTAAACAAGTCGCTGATCTCGTTCAGTATACTATGACCGCTGTTCAGCAATTGCCAAAAAACGCTTGGACTACAGGGAATGTTCTGTTGGATGCAGCAAGGGGCGCTTCTTACCAAGATGCCGATCCTATGACGCAAATCCAGATTGGACAAGCCGTCAATGCCACAAACGCGCTCATTTGGGGCGGCCTTGGCGCCAGTGCGGCTTTGACTATGGCGATTAAAGCTGCTTTTCCAGATCTTGATGATAACGCCGTTTTATTTGGAGTGAATCTGACCTTAAATATGCTGCAAGCAGCGGGCGGCATTGCCGAAGCGCGAACAGCAGATGTCCCTCTTTGGATATTATCCAACGGCTTACAAGCCGTATCTCGTGGAATCGGTTCATTACCAGAAAATCTTAGAAACGGTACAATAAATGATTTGAGCGTGGCCGGCTTGAATTTATCTTTTGCTTTTTGGGCTGCGGCCTTCCAAGAACATATGGCAAAGAAGAACTTGTCTTAGGCAGAATCGGGAATTATCTGATAGCCTAATTCCCCCCCTCACCCGCCCGTAACACCTCAATAAACGCGCTCTGCGGAATCTCAACATTCCCAAACTGGCGCATTTTCTTCTTCCCGGCTTTTTGCTTTTCCAGCAGCTTCCGTTTCCGCGTCACATCCCCGCCGTAACAGCGCGGGGAGCCATCTTGCTGTCGCTTAGCCTTTTAATGCCGCAATATCTGGCATGGCGCGCTTTAAAAATTCTTCAAACAATGGCACCGTAAACGCAGTATCACCATGCGCCGGGCTATAAATCATGCCTTTTTTAATCAGCTGGCTACGCAAAGGAGCAACCGTATTAACAGATAGTCCTAATTTCTCTGCAATATCACCTGATCGCTGAGGATTATTGCCCAATTCTGCTAAGGCTCTTACATAGCGTTTCTCGCTGGGGGTCAACCGATCAAAGCGCACCCTGAAAAAATCATCATCCAGTTTCTTTAGGGCAATGACTGTTGCCTTTTGAACATCCGCCAAGGTAATGGGTGAAACTGCTGCGGTGTTCCAGGCGTGATACCCCCATTCTTGCAAAAAATAGGGATATCCCTTAGTCAGATTAATAATTTCTTTCAAAGCGTCTGCAGTGAATTCAACACCCTGATGCTGCACTGGTTTTTGCAAGGCTTGCCGCGCATCTTCCGGTTTTAGCTGTCCAACATCGGGATATGTAAACAGGCGCTCCGCGTAGGACTTTGAATTACCGGCCTTGCCGACTAATTGAGGCAGACCCGCGCCTACCATAATAAGCGGCAACCCCTTTTGGGAGATATGATGTATTGCAATAATCAAGGCGCTAAGTTCTGTTTCATCCAGATATTGCAGTTCGTCGATGATAATGGCGATACCTGTTTTTCTATTCGCTGCCGCTTCAGCCACAGCTGTAAAAAGTTGCGCTAAATCGACTTCTAAATCGCCGCTATCTGCCACGCCAATTTCAGGATCCGCAATTTTTACGGTGAAGAGATCCGTTTGCACATGAAATTTACTGATAAAGCTTTGCAGAACACGCATCGCACGCTTGACATAGGTATTGAACATTTCGCCCGCATCCAGCTGCAGTAAAATCTGGCGCAGATGCGGTAAAAGAAGTTCCGGCAGTTTTTTCTTACTGCGGTTTTCCGTTGCTTCAATGAACGCCGTTTTATATCCTTTTTCTATGGCAAGACGCTGTATTTCATTCAATAAAACTGTCTTTCCCACACCACGCAAGCCTACCATAAGCAGACTTTTTTCCGGTCGCCCGTTTTTTATACGCTCCAGTGCAACCCCAGCCTGCTCTAAAATGTCGCCCCGCCCTGCCAATTCAGGCGGCGGTGTACCTGCACCTGGAGCAAAGGGATTATGCGCACGTTCCATAATGTTATGAGTCTTACCATAAGTTACTAAAGTTATCAAGAATTATAATAACCTTAGTAACTTATGGTAACCTATGTATAAAACGCACTCATCAGCCCCCCTCACCCGCCCGCAACACCTCAATAAACGCGCTCTGCGGAATCTCAACATTGCCAAACTGGCGCATTTTCTTCTTCCCGGCTTTTTGCTTTTCCAGCAGCTTCCGTTTCCGCGTCACATCCCCGCCGTAACAGCGCGACAGCACGTCTTTGCGAAACGCCTTCACCGTCTCCCGCGCAATAACCTTGCCGCCAATGGCCGCCTGAATCGGAATCTGGAATTGATGCTGGGGCACAAGGTCTTTGAGCCGTTCACACACCGCCCTGCCGCGCTTTTCCGAGCTTGAGCGGTGCACCAGCATCGACAGCGCATCCACCGGATCGCCGTTGACCAGAATCGACAACTTAACGAGGTCGCCCTCCTCATACCCATCACGCACATAATCAAACGAGGCATAGCCGCGCGACATGGATTTCAAGCGGTCATAAAAATCAAACACCACCTCATTGAGCGGCAAACGATACACCACCATCGCCCGCGTGCCAACATAGGTCAGGTTGTCCTGCACCCCGCGCCGCTCATTACAGAGCGCCAAAACTGCGCCGAGATATTCATCGGGGACAAAAATCGTGGCCTTAATCCACGGCTCTTCAATGGTGTTGATATACGTGGGATCCGGCATATCGGCGGGGTTGTGCAGCTCAATCTGCTCACCGCTCTGAAGATTGAGTTTATACACAACCGACGGCGCGGTTGTTATCAGATTCAGGTCAAATTCCCGCTCGAGGCGTTCCTGAATAATCTCTAAATGCAGCAACCCGAGACAGCCGCACCGGAAACCATGCCCCAGCGCCGCCGAGGAGTCCGGCTCATAGACAAAACTCGCATCATTGAGCGCCAGTTTGCCGAGGCAATCGCGCAAATGCTCAAACTCCGCCGCATCGGTCGGGAATAGTCCGCAGAACACAACCGGCAACACCGGCTTAAAACCCGGCAATGCCTCTGGGCACGGCGCGCTATCCAGTGTAATCGTATCCCCCACCCGCGTGTCGGCAATGGTCTTGATGCTGGCGGTCAGAAAGCCAATCTCGCCCGCGCCTAAAACATCGGTGAACACGCGCTTGGGCGTCAGGTAACCAACCTTATCAATCTCATTCACCGCCCCGGTTGCCAGCATGCGAATCTTCTGCCCAGCTTTCAGGCTGCCGCTGATAACCCGCACGAGGCACATCACGCCGACGTATTTATCATACCAGCTGTCAACCAGCAGCGCCTGAGTATACGGCTGCTCCGGGATTTTCGGCGCCGGCAGGCGCGTGACAAGGGCTTCCAGCACCGCCTCAATATTCAGCCCCGTTTTCGCGGATATCAGCACCGCGTCGGAGGCATCAATGCCAATCACATCCTCAATCTGCTGCTGCACCCGCTCTGGTTCGGCCGCGGGCAAATCAACCTTGTTAATCACCGGGATAATTTCATGGTGCTGGTCTATCGCCTGATAGACGTTGGCCAGGGTCTGCGCCTCAACGCCTTGGGATGCATCCACCACAAGGAGCGAGCCTTCGCACGCCGACAACGACCGCGACACCTCATAGGAAAAATCCACATGCCCCGGCGTGTCGATAAGATTGAGCGTGTAGGTCTCGCCATCTTTCGCCTTATAGCGCAGCCGCACCGTTGCCGCCTTAATCGTTATCCCCCGCTCACGCTCAATATCCATGGAATCAAGCATTTGCTCCTGCATATCGCGCAATTCCACCGCGCCGCAGGTTTGAATCAAGCGGTCAGCCAAGGTTGATTTGCCGTGGTCAATGTGGGCGATAATGGCAAAATTGCGGATGAGATGGGCGGGTGTTATGGGCATAGGGGGCTTTTATGGCTAAATTTCGCGGCGGCGGCAAGGTTCTTGCGCGGATGCAGCACTTTTGGTAGGGTATTTCATGATATTTGACTGGGACGAACAAAAAAACGCCCGCAACACACGCGAACGAAATATGCCTTTCGCTTATGCTGTGCGGGTGTTCGATGATCCCCAGCATGTTACCGCCATTGATGATCGGAAAGATTATGGAGAAATACGCCGCATAACCTTAGGCATCGTCAATAACAGACTGCTTTCCGTTGTGTACACACAGCGCGGCGGTGTGACCCGCATTATTTCAGCAAGAAAGGCCAATGCCCGTGAAAGAAGAACATATAGTAACGTATATTCATGACCCTAAAAATCCCTACGTCATGAGCGATGAAGACCTCGCCCTGATGGACGCCATCGCCGCGCGCGGCGACCCGTCCTACTATGACGACTGCCCGGATACGTCGGACTTGCTGGACGCGCTGCTAAAAGCCAAACGCGCCGCTTTGAAAAAAGCCAAAGCCGCAGACGGTACCAGCGTGAAATTGAATGCGAAAGTGGCGCTGTGGCTGAAAAGCAAAGGCCGGGGCGGTTATCAAAAACGGGTGAATGATATTCTCACCGCCGTGATGAAGGCTGAGGAAGCCCAAGCGCAGAAAAAACCCACGCCGAAAAAACCGCGCTAAGCCAATTT
>JAJTHO010000066.1 GCA_021297975.1 Alphaproteobacteria bacterium | reverse complement strand
TCGTTATACGCTTTCTGTGTCGGTGCGTATTAATGCGCCGCTTCAGCGGGTGCGCGCCATGCTTATCGACTTTGAGCACCTAAACAGACTTGATTCCAGCATCCAAAGCAGCCGCGTGCTGCGCACTGAGGCTGATGGCGCGGTGGTTGTTGAGGTTGTTAGCGAAGACTGCGTGCTGCTCTATTGCCAGCGCGTTACTAACACGCAGCGGGTAGTGATACTGGCGGAAGGGCGGCATATCCATGGCGAAACGCTGCCATCTGAAAGCAACCTGCGTTATGGCCAGACGGACTGGCGGCTGACGGCGTTGAGCGAGCGGGAGACGGCGGTTGATTTTCAAGCGGTGATTGAGCCGGATTTCTGGATGCCGCCCATGGTTGACACGTGGGTAATGGAACGAACGCTGCGCGCCCATTGGCAGCAATCCATTGCGGCGATGGAGGGCGGTAATTAAGCAATTATTTTTTGTATGCACGCGGCGGCAATATGCGCTTTGCTTTTATTTTCAAAGAAATGCTCTGTTTTGCCGTCTAGCAACGTAACGGTGTTTGTTGCCGCGCCAAACGCCGGGTTTTTCGCGCTGATTTCATTAACGAGTAGCCAGTCACAGCCCTTATCCTGCCGTTTTTGCCGGGCGTTTTCCAAGGCATTTTCCGTTTCGGCGGCAAAACCGATAACGAGGCGGGGGCGGCTGGTTTTATGCGTTCCTAGGGCGCGGAGCGTATCCGGCGTGGGGCTGAAGCTCGGTGTCCAGCTGCCGGCGCCGTTTTTCTTTTGTTTTTGGGGCAGGGGGGTATCCAACTGCCAATCGGCCACGGCGGCGGCGCAGATGGCGATATCCACCGGCAGGGCGGCCAGCGCGGCATCATACAGCGCGGCGGCGGTGGGCGTTTTGATAACGGTAACCCCCGGCGGCGCGGGCACGGACACATGCCCCTCCAGCAGCGTTACCTCCGCCCCCGCCAGCATCAGCGCCCCCGCCAGCGTGTGGCCTTGGCGGCCAGAGCTGTGGTTACCCAGAAACCGCACAGGATCGAGCGGCTCATGCGTTGCGCCGCTCGTGACCAGCGCTTTTTTCCCCCGCAGCGGGCGGCCAGCGGGCAGACCAGCCAAGATAATGTCCAGTAACGGCAGCAGCGCCGCAACCTCCGGCAAGCGCCCCGCGCCGGTCTCGCCGCAAGCCATCGCGCCGTGTTCGGGTGGAATCACAAACACGCCGCGCCCTTGAAGCGTTGCAACATTAGCGGTCGTCGCCGGATGCGCCCACATGCGGTGGTTCATCGCCGGGGCAACAACGACCGGGGCGGTGGTTGCCAGTAAAACCGTGCTGGCGAGGTCATCCGCGCGCCCGTGCGCCATTTTCGCGAGGAAATCGGCGCTGGCGGGGATAACGGCGACAAGGTCAGCTTCCCGCGCGAGGCGAATATGCCCCATTTTTGCCTCGGCGGTCAGGTTGAACAGCTCCGTGTGCGGCTCGGCCTCATTCAGTGCGCCGACAGACAGCGGGGTGACGAATTCGGTAGCGGCTTTGGTGAGAATAACCTCAACCTTGTGCCCGCCATCCCGCAGGCGGCGCAGCAGCTCAAGACTTTTCACAGCGGCGATACCGCCGGTGATAATCAGGAGGATGGTTTTCGGCGCACTCATTGCATTCATTCAAACGCGAGACCCAGTTCATGCGCGAGGCGCGCCTCTAAAGGCTCACCGCCGCGGGTGTTTTTCCACTCTGCGCCGTCGAGGGCGTAATGCGCCGCGCCGCTGGTGGGGGAGGAGAGCCAGAGCTGCTCTGTGGGCGCGTGCCAATTAAGGACGTATTGTCCGGCCTTTGAATCGATTGTCAGCATGAGATCATTGCCGCCAATCTCTAACCCCAACGCATCGGCAGCATCCGCAACGGCTGATAAAATATGGCGGGCGGCTTTTTCTATGGGCATAAAATACTTTCTATTTCTACTGTAACGATAGCATACCGTTGCCATTTTTTATAACGTCATTCCGAGCCGGCAAAACCATTAGGTTTTGTCGAGCCGAGGAATCTCCCCATTATTTTAAGGAGATCCTTCGACTTTGCAAAACCTAATGGTTTTGCAGCGCTCAGGATGACACCCTAAGGAAAAGGCGGGTGATACATATCTAGGTTGACACTATACCCTACAGTTCGTAACGCTCCATTAAATTATGCTGCTTCATTTTGCCCAAAAACTGTTCGGCTCGTCCAACGACCGGCTTATCAAAAAATACCGCCGCCAGGCGGAGGCCATTAACGCGCTTGAGCCAAAAATCAGCGCGCTCAGCGACACGGAGCTGGCGGCGCAAACGCACATTTTCAAAGACCAGCTGAAAAACGGCCAGACGCTGGATGATATTCTGCCTGCGGCCTTTGCGGTGGTGCGCGAGGCGGCGAAACGCACCTTGGGTCTGCGCGCCTTTGATGTTCAGCTTATCGGCGGTATGGTTTTGCATTCGGGTAAAATCTCGGAAATGAAAACGGGTGAGGGCAAAACGCTGGTCGCGACATTCCCTGCCTATCTCAATGCCCTAAAGGGCGAAGGCGTGCACGTTGTCACCGTGAACGATTACCTCGCGAGGCGCGATTCCGAATGGATGGCGCAGGTGTTTCGTTTTCTGGGGTTAAGCGTCGGCTGTATCGTCCACGGCCTTGATGACCGCGAACGGCGCGAACAGTATTTAAGTGACATCACCTACGCCACCAACAACGAGCTGGGCTTTGATTACCTCCGCGATAACATGAAATTCAGCTTTGGCGCGATGGTGCAGCGGCCGCTGAGCTATGCGATTATCGATGAGGTGGACAGCATCCTGATTGATGAGGCGCGCACGCCGCTGATTATCTCGGGCCCGGGCGAGGGCACGACGGATCTGTACATTAAGCTGGACGCCGTGGTGCGGCTGCTACCCGCGGCGGAATGCTTTGAAGTGGATGAAAAGCAGAAATCCGCAACGTTTTCTGAGGCCGGGCAAATTCGACTTGAGGAAGTCCTCAGGGAAAAAGGGCTGATTAATGAGGGCTCTGGCCTGTATGACATCAGCAATATCAGCGTTTTGCACCATGCAACGCAGGCGATGCGCGCCCATGCCCTGTTTGAAAAAGACAAGGAATACATCGTCAAAGACAAAAAAGTCTATATTATTGATGAGTTTACCGGGCGGATGATGGAAGGGCGGCGCTATTCAGACGGCCTGCATCAGGCGATTGAGGCCAAAGAAGGCGTGCCGGTGCAAATGGAAAACCAGACGCTGGCTTCCATTACCTTTCAAAATTACTTCAGGTTGTACAAAAAACTCAGCGGCATGACCGGCACGGCGATGACCGAGGCGGCAGAATTCGGCGAGATTTACACCCTCGATGTGGTGGAAATCCCGACGAACGTCACCGTTGCAAGGCAAGATGATCAGGACGTTATCTACCGCTCTGAGGCGGAGAAAAACCAAGCCATTCTGGCGCAGATTGAGGAATGCTATGGGCGCGGCCAGCCGGTTTTGGTGGGGACAGTCTCGATTGCCAAATCCGAATCCTTGTCGGCGTTTTTAACCAAGAAAAAGATTAAGCACGAGGTGCTCAACGCCCGCTTCCACGAACAGGAAGCAACGATTATCGCCCAGGCCGGGAAACCCGGCGCGATTACGATTGCAACCAACATGGCCGGGCGCGGTACGGATATTCAGCTGGGCGGAAACCTCGTGCTGATGGTGGCGGAGGGCGGTGAAGAGGCGCGCGCCGTGCATCAAGCCGCGAAAGAAAAAGTGCTGGCAGCGGGCGGCCTCTTTGTTATTGGCTCTGAGCGCCACGAATCACGGCGGATTGATAACCAGCTGCGCGGCCGCAGCGGGCGGCAGGGCGATCCGGGGCGTTCCAAGTTTTTTATCTGCCTTGAAGATGATTTGATGCGGATTTTTGGCTCACAAAAGATTGATCCGTGGCTGACTAAACTGGGGCTTGAAGAAAACGAGCCGATTACCCACCCGTTCCTTACCAAAGCCTTGGAGCGCGCGCAGAAAAAAGTGGAAGCGCGCAACTTTGACATCCGCAAAAATCTTTTGAAATACGACGATGTGATGAACGATCAGCGGAAAGTCATTTACGAACAGCGGCGCGAGATTATGGCCGCAGAAAGCGTTGCCGATACGGTTGACAGCTTCCGCGCTGACGTTGTCGAAAGCATGGTGGCGCGGCACATCCCGGCGGGCAGCTATCATGAGGAATGGGATGGAGACGGCCTCGCGGAAGAAGTGAAGATGATTTTTGGCCTAGAGCTTCCCGTTGCCGCATGGGCGGCGGAGGAGGGCGTTGCCGATTCCGAGATTAAACAGCGCCTCGCCCAAGCAGTCGAAGAGCACATGCAGCGCCAGCGGAGCCAGGCGGCGCCTGAGCTGTGGAACCACGCCGAAAAATCCTTGCTGCTGCAAGTCTTGGATCAGGTGTGGAAAGACCATTTGTTAACGCTGGATCAGCTGCGTCAGGGTATCAACTGGCGCGCGTATGGCCAGCGCGACCCGCTGCAGGAATACAAGCGCGAGGCGTTTGAGAATTTCCAAGGGATGCTGGAAAAGCTGAAAGAAACACTGACCCAGCTTTTGGCACGATTAGAGGTGCGCAGTGAGCCTTTGGGTGAATTAGAAGCGGCGCAGCAAGAGGCAGCGCGGCGCTGGCAGGAATCGCGGGCGGATGTGCTGGGGGGCGATGCGGCGGAGACTGCTGAGCCTGCGGTTGCGAGTAATGCCGCTGCGGCGGCGGCGCTCGATAACCGCCCGTTTGATCAAAATGATCCCACAACATGGGGACGCACCGCGCGCAATGAGCCGTGTCCGTGTGGTAGTGGTAAGAAGTATAAGCATTGCCACGGGGCGGTTTGAAGGCTGATCGGCGTTAGTGGGCGGCTTCAAATTTATAGTGCTTCCAAATAAAATAGCCCCGTAGTTGCAGCGTCTTTGCGAGCGCAGCGAAGCAATCCATCTTATTGATTTCAATAGACTGCTTCGGAGCAAAGCTCCTCGCAGTGACGCCTGTGACAAAGGGGCGTTTTCATTGGGAATGACTCTATAAACCTGTGCGCTTGAACGTACCCATAAAACCAACGCGATTCTAAAAAACCTTAGGCTGGTGGGCGTTGACGGATTTGAGCCCCCGCGTGCGTTTGCACGCAAAACATAAACCAAGGCGGTTCCTGAAAAACCTTAGGCTGGTGGGCGTTGACGGATTTGAACCGCCGACCACCTCGGTGTAAACGAGACGCTCTACCGCTGAGCTAAACGCCCTAAAGTCTTCCTTCTATCCCAGTCGCCGTTCTGTTCCACAAGAACAGGAGGCAACCAGCGCGCTGGCCTTTCTGAATCCACCATTCTGAATTCCGAAGAATTCCGATGGTGGGCAGTACAGGGATCGAACCTGTGGCCCCTGCCGTGTGAAGGCAGTGCTCTACCGCTGAGCTAACTGCCCGCGCCTGAGACGCACTACAAACCAGAAATTCACGGCAAGAGCAAGGGTAAATGTTGCGTTTTAGATCGGGGTTGTTTATACACCATTTCCTGGTTTGCGGGGCGTAGCGCAGCCTGGTAGCGCGCCTGCTTCGGGAGCAGGAGGCCGGAGGTTCGAATCCTCTCGCCCCGACCAAGTACATTTAGAAGCGCCAGAATGTGAAAAAGTAAATAATTATATTGATATTATATAATAAATACTTTATATTAAGTAAATGAGCAATGTTAATTTATATCAAAATGCACGTCTGCAAGATGCTGCTACTTACTCATATCCTGGTGCTATAAATTTGCTTACGGGCGACTCTGCAATTGCTAACCCCTATATTTTGAGAATGCAGGTCGAGTGCATTCAGAATACAGATCATACCAATTTGCCTAATTTAGATGAACACTTTTTAAGAGATCTCCGATTATTTGCTGCGCAGAAATTTTTGGGAGAGCATGCTCAGGCGATACCTTCAGAAGAATTTCAGATCGCAGAGAGTACTTTTGGAATATTTGAGGAAGTGCTCAGAAATTTAAGTCGTTTTAAAAATTTTCCTGACGGTAATTTTGAGGTTGGATGGAAAAATGATACGGTAGCGATCATTCCTCAGGGGGCATACAGTCTTTACAGCTTATGCGCAGGGAAGGTTCTCGGGCATATACCCAACGCTATTTTCATGCCACGCACCGCTAACAGTCAATTCAAGTTAACGCCTGATACATTAGAGATTTTTTTTGAAGAGCAAAAAGTGCATCTACAAGAAAAGGCTGCCCTGCTTGTATTAGAAAACCCAACCATCCTTGGTCATGTGTATAACGAGGAGGAGCTTCTTGCTATTTCAGACGTTTGCCGTAGCAATGGCTGTTATATTTTTACTGACGAAGTTTATCGTGAAACTGTATACGACAATTCTCATGTTTCTCTTTTATCAGCTTCAAAACATCATGATCATATAATATCTGTTCTTCCACTATCGAAGAGTTATGGAAACTTGCAGAATAGTTTAGCTCTTGCGCGAATGCCAGCGAGCTTGAAATTTTATGTGAGTGAATATTTGGGGCGAGTTTTTCGAACTACTACGAGTATGCATATTGCGGCTGCAAAAGCTATTATGGGAAATGACCAAGAGCCGTTTCTGAGAAAAACTAGGGAAGTTTACCAAGATAAAACAGAATTGGTTTGCAATCTTATACGGGCATTAGCTGAAAAATACCCGCATTGGGGCATTGAACTGATTCACAAGCCGCAAGCGGGTTATAGTGCCGCATTCACTATTCGTGAAATTGATAGTTGTTTGCTCCTCACAGATCCCGAGAGGACAATTCAGGCATCTACATCGTTAGAAACTTTTGACTGGCTTGCGGGGCATTATGGGGTGAAATTTTACCCTCTGTTTGGTTGCGGTATTGATAATCACAGTTTCAGGGTGGTTTATGGCAGTGCCTCTTCGGATACAATAGCGGAAGGATTTAGAAAAATGGAAGAGGCACTTTTGAATATTCAGCAGCCTTACCAGTGCCTTATGCGCAATATGATAGAAGAAAGAAGTATGTGATGGCTGAAAATAGTATTGAAATCCACAATGGTCAGATAATCGCTGTCTTGGGAGCATTTAATGCGCAGCAGGCTGATAAATTGTATCGCTATGAAAATGTTAGTGTGGCTGCTTATGCAGCAAGCATATTTGAGCCTTCGAACCGCGCTCAACACACTCAAGTACTGCTTGCAGAACGTCTTCTTTTTGATGCCTATGAAAGATCCGTGAGGGAATTTTTTGGGAGAATTAACGGCTATAGACAAATAAAAAATAGCCCATTGTATGATGAATCCACGATTGATGCCGCTGTTCAAGAATTTCGCCAAAGCCCAGTATTTTTAACGACCCCCCATACTGAACTTGATACGAATCCCTTAGAACTTTATCCAAAAACCCTATATTTCATGGGTGCAAAGGCAGCAGGTAAACGCTTTCCAGCGATGCGTAGCAGCAGCGTTGTCAAAATGTTGGACAAGGCTCATGGATTGATTGACCCGGATAATCCAGGTAGTAGCAATATGCAGTTTGGCCCTAATATTGTCCGCAACCCAGGTGGTGGGCGTGTACTTGTTCTTGCTCAGGCGGGGCGGCCTATAGGGAATAAAAAGGCGGAAAAATTGAGTGTATGTGGTGTTCACTCGACAAATGAACCTGACATTGCCTTTGTTCTTCGCAACCATCCAAATAGTATAAATAATAGTGGTTCACCTAATTTGAGGGCTTTTGCTGAAGATGTTTATGAGGTATTACGAGGTATTCCCGCGCAGTCGTCGGCTCTGGATGTTTTTTCTCTGGGGAATCATGTTTTGTGGCAAAAGGTATTTCGACCTTCTGGTGATGCTGTTCCTATACAGTTAGATAATCGCTTTGATAGAATGCTTTGTGCCTCTCATCTGCGTGAGAAGAGCAGTATACTTAACCATATTTTATCAAATTATGAAAACGCTTCATTGCTGCAGGGTATTGGCTGGAAAATATTGGAAGAATACAACGCCATTGATCTTTATCCGGACGGAAATTTTTCTCCATCCCCTCAATATCTTAGCAAGGGAACGGATTTTTTTTGGGACACTAGGGGTCCTGAAATAAGATCTATGCGCCTTGATCATGATAGTGGTGAACTTTTGAGCGCCTCAAAATCCCGACCGTATTCGATCCGCGTTGATCCAGATATTATTGCAGGCGAGCTTGAAGCTGGAAACATAAGTCCAAGTCTATTTATGATATTTGCACCATTAGCGTTGTCACAATGCAAGACAGCTGGTGGCAATATGCAGATTGCGTATCAGCCGTGGATTAGAAAAATTCTGTCCGGGTATGCTCGCGAAATCGGCGATGGGCAGCTGGCTGATATATTGATTGAAAGTCAACACAATGAGTGGGCTGCACCTATTTGGAATTGGACTGAATTCTTTGATCTCTTGGGGCAGCTTTGCCCAGATTCTCCAGAATCTTTCAATGTGGACATATTGACGAATCATTACCGCAATCAAACAGTTGCGGAGGCCTCATGTAATTTTACCAATCTTCGTTTTTCGCCTATGGGTAAGTATGCTGAAGCTAACGCCAATCAAATATCCGGCATCTTACAGAGCAAAAGATCGAGGTCTTGAATTCGATTCTGCGGCATGCAGCGCACTATACCAGCCTTGCCCTTTTCTCTATGCGCACCGTATAAAAAACAGATGCAACCCTTTGAAACCCTCACGGGCATTGCCTGCCCGTAGCCGATGATCACTGTCGATACTGATATGATTATCCCCAAACAGTTCCTGAAAACGATTCAGCGCAGTATCGGCAGAGTACATATTTCGAAGTAATCAGCGTTGATTCGCAATATCGTGCGGCATCAGCTTTAACCCACACGTTGTTTGGCGCGGTGTAGCCTTGTAACGCGCTCACTTTTTTTTGGAGTCGGCTCCCGCTAAGGCTTTACATCTTCAACGTCGCCCGGAACGTCACCGGAATAATAATCTTCCCGCCGCCGCTGCTGAGTTTTTCTAGTCCCGTGGCGCTGCCGTTAAAATCGGTTTCCCCCGATTTCGGGCTGAGCTGATAGGTCAGCCCGGTTTCAATACCAAGGGCAAAATTGCTGGTGGTGGGGTAGAGGAGACCGATGTTAAAGCCAACGCTGGGGATAAAGCCGCTGCTGTAAAGCTCTTGATTATTAAAGGCAAAGGGCGCGGCGGGGGCAGAGATATCGGCATTAACCGCCGCAACATATTTAAGCCCAAAAAACGCGCCCGCATAAGGGGTGAGCAGATTGAATTGCGAGGCTTCGGGGAAATACCAGCGATACCCGCCGAGGACGCCAAATTCGCTGTAGCTGTCAAATTCTGCTAAAAGCGGGATGCCGCCGCTTTCGCCAATCGTCAGGCTTTTGCCGTCGGCTTGGGTTAGTGTGATGCGGCCAAAAATTTCGGTGAGCTGCGTGTTGGCGTAGGCGAAATCAAAACCAAACGCTAAAGGTGTGCCGTACGCATCGCCCCATTTAACGCCGTTGGTGGTGGTGGGCAGGCCGAGAATTGAGCCTTCGGCGCGGCTGAGCACATTGCCAGAGACGGTGAAATCATAGCCCGCAAGGAAGCTGCCGCGCCATTTGCTATCGGTGGGGGCGCGGAGGCGCGTTTGCGCGTTCGCAGCGGTTGCCAGCAGCGCGGTGGTCAGAATAAGTAGCGCCAGGAAAAAGCGCATGGGTGCTCCATCGTTATTTTCCTGATGCTAGACACCTGATGCTTAAAAAACCGTTACGCTTTGTTGGCTTTTTGCCAAAAGCTCAACTGCCCCTTGCCATACCGGCGCAGCAGCAGGCATTCCGTGCCTTCGGGGGTTGTAAGAGCGAGTTTTGCATCGGTCTCTAGGATGAAAATCCCGGTAAACGTACTGACCGCAACAGCATCCAGCGCCTGCTGCGCTTTAGTGGTTTGATAGGGCGGATCGGCAAAAATAATACCGTAGGGGGTTAAATCCCCGTGGTTGATAAAGGCGAGGGCGTCCACCCGGCGGAAGGTGGCGGCGCTTGAAAAGCCGCAGGCAGCCACGTTTTTACGCGCAATCTGCAGCGCGCCTTCGTTTTCATCAATAAGGGTTGCGGCCAAAACGCCGCGTGATAAAGCCTCACACGCAACCGCCCCGGTGCCGCAAAATAAATCCAGCCAGTGCATCGCCTCAAGCCCACCGGGAAAAAACCGATGCAACAGGATATTAAACAGCGATTCCCGCGCCCGGTCGCTGGTGGGGCGGATGCTGTCATCCGGGGGGGAGAGAAGGATTTTGCCGCGCCGCTGGCCGCCGATAATGCGCATGATTATTGCTCTGTCTGATAAAAGAAGGGCGTCATCTCGAGCGGAGCAAGGCAGCGCCTTGCGGAGTCGAGAGATCTCCTTTTATCTTGAAAAAGATCTCTCCACTTCAGCCGCTTTGCGGCTTTCGGTCGAGATGACACATTTTTTAACCATATTATTAGCATATTAGAGACCCTCTAAGCTTTCGGGCATGAGTTCTTCAATAATCTTGCGGTGCACTTCGGCAAAGCCGCCAATCGGCAGGGTTCCGAGTGAGAAGCCGCCATAGCGGGTTCGAATCAGCCGGTTGACGGTGTAGCCCAGCGCCTCACACACTTTACGGATTTCGCGGTTTTTGCCCTCATGGAGGGTGAAGTTCAACCACGCGTTGGCGCCTTGCTGGCGTTCGAATTCAGCGAGTATCGGCTCATAGCGCACGCCGTCGATGGTGATGCCCTCTTTCAGGCTTTCCAGCGCCTCCGGCTCAACCCGGCCATGCACGCGCACGCGGTAACAGCGCTCCAGCGCGTTTTTCGGCAGCTCAAAAAAACGTTTCAACCCGCCGCTGGTGGTCATCAGCAGCAGCCCTTCGGAATTGTAATCCAGCCGCCCGATGGGCTGCAGGCGCGGCAAATCGGGGGGGAGCAAGTCATAAATCGTCTTGCGGCCTTCCGGGTCTTTTTCGGTTGTGAGGCACCCTTTGGGTTTATGGAAACGGTAAAGTTTGAGGGGCAGGGCGCTGCCTGCCACAACCGCGTTATCCACCGTGATGTATTCTGTGCCGTCGAGTAGTGTTGCCGGGGTTGTCACCACCGCGCCGTTGACGCGCACGCGCCCTTCGGCAATCAGTGCCTCAACCCCCCGGCGAGAGGCAACGCCCCGCGCCGCGAGCATTTTCGCGATGCGCTCAGCCACGGCGGGTGCAGGCTTTGAGGAACTCTTCAAAAATCTGTTTGTCGGCTTGGCCAACATGGTATTCCGGGTGCCACTGGACACCCAGGCAAAAGCCGTGCCCGGGGTGTTCAATCCCCTCAATCACGCCGTCGGGGGCGGTTGCGTTGATGACAACGCCCGCGCCCACGCTTTTCACCGCTTGGTGGTGGGCGCTGTTAACGCCAAAGCTTTCCGTGCCGACGATGCGCTGTAGAAGCGTGCCGTTTTTAACGCTGACGGTGTGCCCGGCTTCGGTGCGGGGATTGGGCTGTTCGTGTTTCAGCGGGCTATCGGGGAAGGCATCGGGGACGTGTTGATGCAAGGTTCCGCCGAGCACGACATTGAGGAGCTGCTGGCCGCCGCAAATGCCCAAGACCGGCTTGCCCTGTGCCAAGGCCGCTTTGCAGAGATTAAATTCAAAAGCGGTGCGGTTGCCCTTGGTGTGCACAGTTTTGTGCACTGTTTCTTCGCCGTATAAATGCGGCGGAATGTCAAAATCCCCGCCTGTTATCAGGATACCGTCAATGAATTCAAGGTATGTTTCCGCAAGCTCCGGATGATGCGGCAGGGCAACGGGGATGCCGCCGGCGGCATGGACAGCGTCGCAGTAATTCTGGCGCACGGCGTACCAGGGTTGTTTGCTGTAACCGCCCGGATCCTGGGCGTCGAGGGTGATGGCAATGCGGGGGCGTGTCATAGCGGCGCACTATGCCGGGGTTTTTACCCGGATTCAAGTGCTTGCTTAGGAGGCGTGCCAATACTATGATTATGTGTGGTGCGAGGCTGTAAAGGTGTTGATGCATTGAACACACTCTATTGGAATGCCGCTTTTAACGAGGCTGAGACTGCGTTTGCGATTGGTGAAGTGCCGGTGGGCGCGGTGGTGGTGGCGCGTGATGGCACTATTCTGAGCGCGGCTCATAATGAGGTGGAGGCGCTGAATGACGCGACCGCCCACGCAGAACTCTTGGCGATTCGCCGCGCCATGGCGCAGACGGGGGATAAGTATCTTGAGGGGTGTTCGCTCTATGTAACGTTGGAGCCGTGTGCGATGTGTGCCGGTGCGATCGCGTGGGCGCGGCTGGAAAAAGTGTATTTCGCCGCCTATGACCCCAAAAGCGGCGGGGTGGAGCATGGGGCGCGGGTGTTTAGCCAGCCCAGCTGTCATCACCAGCCAGAGGTGTATGGCGGCATACAGGCTGAGCGCAGCACGGCGTTATTACAGAGATTTTTCGTGGAGAAACGCTTTTAATGTGGCTTATATCACTGATTTTGCTTGGCCACTCTGATACAATAAATGCATTATAAGATTTATGTATATTATTGAGGTGTAAAATGAGCACGAATGATCTGAAGGAGTATGCCGAGCTGGGCGGTGTGGCAGCTGCGGATGATAACTCAGCGATGATGAAAGAAATTGGCAATGATACCGCCAAGCAAAAGTGGTATGTCGCTGAAGCAGAAAAGGCCGGCCTCAAACCGACGGGAAGCACCACTGCGGAACAGTTTTCCAGCGCGCGTATGCTTGTATCAAATGCGCAGCGACAAGAGTATAAAGAGGTAAGTGAGACAACTACTAATCCTACTTACAAAGGTAATCCGGATAGAGTTCTTGCTGATCTGTCTGATGTGTCTGCTGTGGCTAGCCGTGGCGGTGACGTGCCTGCTGCTGTTGCAGCAAGGGCGGATGCGCTCTTGACCCCACAATCAGCAAGTTCCCAAAGTAATCGGGTAGGTAATAGCGGGGATGTATCGGGCGCTTCTACTAATCAAGTTCAGGGTCCAACGGCTGTCTCTGTTAGTGGTGGAGTTACGTCGTCCGCTACTTCTAATAATGGGAGTTTCTTTCCTGCTACTACTGGAACAACAGTGGCAGCGGGTGGTCCTGTTGTTAACACAACGCAGCGCACACTCACTGCATCGGGTGGTGGTGGCGGATCTACTAGCGGTGGCTCTGGCAATAGCAATGATACGTTGACCTCAGTGATTGTTGGGGGTGTTCTTAATATTATAAATGGCGTTATTAACAAACCTGTTGTGGTAGCTCCCGGCTCAACAGTTTACATTCCTAGCGCTACTAATTCTGGAACCGTTGTTACCAATACAGGTACTGTCTATTCGGGTACAGGTACGGTGTTAAATCAAGGTACTGTCGTCTATCCAGGTCAGGTTACTAAATCAAGGCAAACAATAGCCGTTCCGCCTAACACGTCATTATCGCTCTCTTTGCGCAGTAACAGACAAGAAACGCTGCTAATTACAGCTACTTCTGGTGCACAGGATGACAGCTATGCAACAATTAATAATTTTGATCCTAATATAGATAGAGTTCAACTTCAGTTTGCGAACTTTAACAACGCATTAGTGAATTTCAGTATACTTCCAACTGATCAGGGCAACGCAGCGTTAGTAGCACGTAATAAATACACCGGAGTCGACCAAGTCATCGTCTTTAACGGTGTTCGACCTGCTGAATTGCAAAATAGCATTATTGCTTGACAGGACTATCTTAGTTTTGCCTGAAAAAGACCAACTGCGGCATGCTTTCAAAGCAAACCGCAGCATGATTTCTCTGGACGCACGTACTCAGGCTGCAGAAGGCCTATCCGCCTATGCCCCTCAGATCTTAACCGCCAGTAATGGCGGCAGCATCGCCGTGTATGCGGCTTCCGAATCCCTTCATGAGCTGAGCTTAACGCCATTGGCTGCGGTACTGCGTGCGCACGGCGCACAGCTGGCCTTGCCGCGCCTTCCCGCGCCGGGGGCGCTCATGGAATTTGCCGCGTGGGACGGGGATAGAGCCGGGCTGTTGCCGGGGGTTTTTGGGCTGTTGCAACCCCCCACCAGCGCGCCGTGTATCGTGCCAAGCCTTGTGCTTGCCCCCGGTGTGGCCTTTGCCCGTGAAAATGGTGCGCGCCTTGGCATGGGCGGCGGGTATTATGACCGCGCCATAGCGGCGCTAAACCCTAGGCCGCGCCTGATTGGCGTGGGATTTTCTATCCAGATGACCGACCGCTTGCCTTCTGAGCCGCACGATGTAAAGTGTCATGCTTTACTGTCTGAGGAAGGTCTGTTATGGATTTCGATGTCATCATTATCGGCGCCGGGCCCGGCGGCTACGTAGCGGCCATTAAAGCAGCGCAATTAGGCCTTAAAACAGCGTGCGTGGAAAAGCGCGCAACCTTGGGCGGAACGTGTTTAAACGTCGGCTGTATTCCGTCGAAAGCCCTGCTGCAATCATCGGAAAAATACCATGAGGCAACCCATGATTTGGCAAAGCACGGCGTGGGGGTATCGGGGGTGAAACTAGACCTTGGCGCGATGCTGGCGCGGAAAGACAAGGTGGTGGATGACCTGACTAAGGGCATTGCCTTTTTGTTCAAGAAAAACGGCGTCACGCATCTGTCGGGTGCGGCAACGCTCAAAGATAAAAACACCGTCGAGGTTGCGGGTAAAAGCTACACCGCAAAGAATATCGTTATCGCCAGCGGCTCAGACAGCACCGGGTTGCCGGGCGTTACCGTAGATGAACAGGTGATTGTCTCTTCAACCGGCGCGCTATCGCTTCCTAAAGTACCGGCTAAGCTGGTCGTGATTGGCGGCGGGTATATTGGCTTAGAGTTGGGCGCAGTGTGGGCGCGGCTGGGCAGCGCGGTGACGGTTGTGGAATACGCGCCGCGTATTCTGCCGGCGATGGATGAGGATTTGGCGGCGGCGATGCAAAAAATCCTCGAAAAACAGGGTTTTGCGTTCAAAACGGCAACAAAAGTTGTAAAAGTGGAGCGGAAAGGCGCGGGCGCGTCTGTAACGGTTGAGCCGGCTGCGGGCGGCAAAGCCGAGACGCTGGACGCCGATGTGGTGCTGCTGTCCATTGGCCGCAAGCCGCACACCGAGGGGTTAAACCTTGCCGGTGTGGGCGTTGCTTTGGACGAAAAAGGCCGCATTAAAACTGATGACCATTGGCAAACAACCGTGCCGGGGATTTATGCCATCGGCGATGTGATTGCGGGGCCCATGCTGGCGCACAAGGCCGAGGAAGAGGGCGTTGCGGTGGCCGAACTCCTCGCCGGGCAGAAGCCGCACATCAATTATGATGCGATACCGGGGGTTGTGTACACCCAACCGGAAATCGCGACGGTGGGTAAATCCGAAGCAGAGCTGAAAGCCGCAGGCGTTGCCTACAAAATCGGCAAATTCCCCTTCCTCGCCAACAGCCGCGCCAAGGCAGCGGGGGACACCGACGGCTTTGTAAAAATCCTGACGGACGCCAAAACCGACCGGATTTTAGGCGCACACATCATCGGCAGCATGGCGGGAACCATGATTGCCGAGCTCGCGCTGGCGATGGAGTTTAAGGCCTCCGCCGAGGATGTCGCCCGCACCTGTCATGCCCACCCCACGCATAATGAGGCGGTGAAAGAGGCGGCTCTGGCGGCGTTTGGGAAAGCGATTCACGCGTAGGTAAGGGTAGTCGCGCGCTCAAAGATGGGCGGGCGCGTCCATGCGCTGGTGCAGAATACGAACAACAGTTATCGCGGTAGAACCGCTGTTATAATATACGGCGTGTTGCCCGGCATAAATACAGCGAAGCTCAACAGTTTCTATTGTTAAGACGATAGGATGGGGCGCATGGGTAAAGTGCGCTAATTCCTTTATTCGTTTTAACATGTCCTTCATGTAAGCAGTTGTTTGTCGCTGTCCCCAATGCTTTATGGAATAGAATCGAATGGTATCAAGGTCTTTTTCAGCGCGAGGGGTATAAACAATGACGCGCTTAGACGTTGGCACGCGAGGCTCTTTTATTCTTCGGCGCGGCTCCCTTTATAAAATCTTCATCGGTAAGGGGGCGAGTCTTTCCTGCTTGCATGTCGGCTACGCCAAGCGCCAATTCGGCCTTCAGTCTATTTAGCTGAGCTTCTTGATCGAACAAGTCCTCAACATACAATGAAATAGCCTGTTCCACGAGCGCCGCGGGCGTTTTTCCAAAGGTTGCGGCCAATTGATTAAGCTGTGCAGCCGTGTGTGCGGGTATCTCAAGATTCATAAAAGCACTGTATCATAAACCAAAACGCTTTGCAACGCGCCGGCAGCACAGCGCGCACTCGCGGCGTTTGGGAAGGCGATTCACGCATAATAGAGCTGATTGAATATATAGACTTTTATGGAACCCCCCCCTGCAAAAGCCGCGGGGCTTCTATACAATTGTGTTTACAAAACAGGCCGGGCGTATAAGGTTCTTCTTGTCTAGGGGGTGCTGCACAGTGCGGCTGAGACCGGCGAGAACCGCCCGGAACCCTTTGAACCTGATACGGCTAATACCGGCGAAGGGATGGGGCAGTCTGATTATGGTATATACCCCCGTTTTTTTTCTGGTTGCGGCTTCCACTGTAACCAAGGACAGAACCGCGTATGACCGCCCCCATCACCAGTTATCCTTTTCCTGCCTCTGCGAAAGTCTATAGTCCTGGTGTCCTCCACCCGCAGATATCCGTGCCCATGCGGGAAATTACGCTGTCGAAGGGCGCAAGCCAGCCTAGCGTAAAGGTGTATGATACATCCGGCGTTTACACGGACGCTAGGGCAACGTTTGATATTAACCGGGGTTTGTCCCGCTGGCGCCAGGAATGGTATCTTCAGCGCGGCGATGTGGAGTCCTATCCGCCGCGCCCGGTACAGGCCGCAGACAATGGCTTTGCCAGTGAAAAACAGCTAGTCGCTGCCCACCCCAGCCAGCACCTGCCGCTGCGCGGTAAAAACGGCAAACGCATCAGCCAGATGGCCTATGCCCGCGCCGGTATCATCACGCCGGAAATGGAATATGTGGCGATTCGGGAAAACATGGGGCGCGAAAAAATGGCTTCATCCAAACGGGATGGGGAGTCTTTCGGCGCCAGTATTCCAGACAGCATAACCCCTGAATTTGTGCGGGATGAAGTCGCGCGCGGCCGGGCGATTATCCCCGCCAATATCAATCATCCTGAGTCGGAACCCATGGCGATTGGCCGCAACTTCCTGGTTAAGATTAATGCCAATATCGGCAATTCCGCGGTCACCAGCAGCGTGGCTGAGGAAGTCGAAAAAATGGTCTGGGCGACCCGCTGGGGCGCGGACACCCTGATGGATCTCTCCACCGGGCGCAATATCCATAACATCCGCGATTGGATTATCCGCAACTGCCCAGTGCCAGTGGGTACAGTGCCGATTTACCAAGCACTGGAGAAGGTGGGCGGTGTGGTGGAAGATTTATCGTGGGCGATATACCGCGATACGCTTATTGAGCAATGCGAACAGGGGGTTGATTATTTCACCATCCATGCCGGTGTGCGCTTGCCGTATGTGCCGCTGACCGCAGATAGGCTGACCGGGATTGTGTCTCGTGGCGGCGCGATTCATGCTAAGTGGTGCTTGGCGCATCACCGGGAAAATTTCCTCTACACGCATTTTCAGGAGATATGCGAAATCCTAGCGCAGTATGACGTGAGCTTTTCGCTGGGGGACGGCCTCCGTCCTGGCTCTATCGCTGATGCTAACGACCGTGCCCAGTTTGCCGAGCTTGAAACCCTTGGAGAGCTGACCCAGATAGCCTGGCAGCATGATTGCCAGGTGATGATCGAAGGCCCCGGCCATGTGCCGATGCATAAGATTAAGGTTAATATGGAGAAACAACTGCAGCTGTGCGGTGAGGCGCCGTTTTATACCCTAGGGCCCCTCACAACCGATATTGCGCCTGGGTATGATCATATTACCAGCGCCATCGGGGCAGCGCAGATCGGCTGGTATGGCACAGCGATGCTGTGCTATGTGACGCCGAAGGAGCATCTCGGTCTGCCCGACCGTCAGGATGTGAAAACCGGTGTTATCACCTATAAAATCGCCGCCCATGCGGCGGATCTGGCCAAAGGCCACCCGGCGGCGCAGCTGCGCGATGATTTGCTGTCCGAAGCGCGCTTTGAATTTCGCTGGCAGGATCAGTTTCATCTCTCCCTCGATCCAGAAACAGCGCAGGCCTACCACGACGCTACCTTGCCCAAAGACGCGCATAAAGTGGCGCACTTTTGTTCGATGTGCGGGCCCAAGTTCTGTTCGATGCAGATAACCCAGGAATTGCGTGACGTGGCGCGCAAGGGCATGGCGGATATGAGCCAGAAGTTTAAGGAGGGCGGCGGTAAGATATACACGCCGGCGGCGTGAGGGGGGCGAGCTATTGGTTAATCTCTTTGCGGTGGTCAACATCGACCACAACAATGGTGATTGTTTCATGAAAAATTTTGCAAACAAGCCTATAGTCGCCCACGCGATAACGCCAATAACCTGAAAGTTCGGCAACAAGCCCTTTGCCATAGACTTGCGGGTCTTCTGCTGGTTGGATTCTATCCTTTAGGTAACGTAAAATTCGCTCCTGCGTTTGTTTGTCGAGCTTTCGCAGTGATTTACGGGCGCTTTCCTGCCATTCAATCTTCCACAAGGTCTAGCCCTGCCAATAAATCGTCATTAGACCACTGTTTTTCGCTGTTTTTGAATCGCTTTTCAGCGTCTAATATCAATAATAAATCATCCACATAATAGGCTACAGCGTTCAACACGATGGATTCGGGCGTTTTTCCAAAGCCAGCGGCAGCCACATGCAGTTGGTTGTTAACGGGTGCGGGTATCTCAAGATTCATAAAAGTATTGTATCAGAAAACAAAACACTTTGCAACGCGCCGACATCAAAGCTCGTGCTGGCGATGGAGTTTAAGGCATTCGCCGAGGGATGTCGCCCGCACCTGTCATGCGCATCCCACGCATAATGAGGCGGTGAAAGAGGCGGCGCTGGCGGCGTTTGGGAAAGCGATTCACGCTTAGGTTGGGGTAGGGACGCGCTCAGAGATGGGCGGGCGCGTCCATCGACTGGTGTAAAATGCGGACAATGATACTTTCTTTGTCCGTGAATGTGTAGTATATTGTGTGTAGTCCGCAAGAAATAGAGCGTACCTTTTGCTGACTATTCAGGTGGGTAACGGCCTTTCCGATAAGCGGTGCGGCTGCGGTATGTACTGCTTTTTTGTACAGTTGCCGAATATACGTTGCCGCCTGTTCGTGCCCCCAATGTGCCACGGTGTACTCTTTGATGTTTTGTAAATCGCGGCGTGCCCTATCAGAAAAGACCAGCTTTCTTTTAGGCTTTGGCACGGCGAGCACGCGCAGGTTTGGCTTTTTTCGGCGGCATCACATCGGATAAAAAATCATCAATATCAAGCTCATGCACGCGCCCCGCCTTAATATCATCAAGACCCAGCAGCAGTTCAGCGTTTAGACGGTTCACTTTTTCGAAATCTGCTAGATAGCCCAAAACAAGCTTTTCCGCTATTTCTTGCGGCATCAACCCAACAAAAGCGGCGGCGCGGCTTAGCTGTGCCGATGTTTGCGAGGATAGCTCAATATTCATGTGCATAGTCTATCACAAACCAAAACACTTTGCAACGCGCCGCCCGCACCGCTAAAGTCCTCCCCATGACACGCCTCCCCACCCACATAGCGCTTATCATGGACGGCAACGGCCGCTGGGCGAAAGCGCGCGGTTTGCCGCGAACTGCCGGGCATGTCGAGGGCATCCGCGCCGTGCGCCGGGCGATTGAGGCGGCGGGAAAGCGCGGGATTCAGTATATCAGCCTGTTTGCCTTCTCAACCGAAAACTGGCGCCGCCCGGAAACAGAAGTCCGCGACCTGATGGGGCTCCTGAAACGCTATATCAAAAGCGAAGCCGCCGAGATTCACCAGCAAGGCGGGCGGATTGTTTTCATCGGCGCTAGGGCGCGGTTTGAGCAAAGCATTCAAGATTTATTGCGCGAGACAGAGGCGCTCACCGCCAACAATACCGGCATTACCATCATTGTGGCGCTCAATTACAGCGGCCGGGCGGATATCGTCCATGCCTGTCAGGAATTGGCAAAAAAGGGCGGCGTTATTGATGATGAGGCCGTTAAAAACGCGCTGTGGACGGCGGCCTATCCCGATCCAGACCTGATTATCCGCACCAGCGGCGAAGAGCGGCTCAGCAATTTTTTCCTGTGGCAGGCCGCCTATAGTGAGCTGTATTTCAGCGATGTTTTATGGCCGGATTTTGACGGCGCGGCGCTGGATGCGGCGCTCGAGTCCTATGCGGCGCGGGACAGGCGTTTTGGCGGCGTGAGTGCGGCATGAGCGCTGTTCAGCCTGATACCAGCCTCGCACTGCGCGTGCAATCGGGCGCCGTGCTGATACTGGTCACGCTCACCGCGCTGTGGTTTGGCGCGCCCACCTTTAACGCCTATGCCGCCATTCTGGCGGGGCTGATGCTGTATGAGGGCGCAACCGTTGCCAAGCTTGATGCCGCCGTGCAGCGGCTCCTCTGGAGCGGGGCGGCGCCGCTGCTTGTTGTTATCGGGTTGTTGCTTGAGGATCGCACCATGATGCAGCTTGTGTGCCT
Organism: Alphaproteobacteria bacterium; assembly: GCA_021297975.1. GTDB lineage: Bacteria > Pseudomonadota > Alphaproteobacteria > JAJTHO01 > JAJTHO01 > JAJTHO01. Next base: position 7,514 of record JAJTHO010000066.1, on the reverse strand, counting down.
GACAACGTTTTTTCTGGCGTTTGTTTTGTATAAGCGCAGCAGCCTCTGGGCGGCGGGGATTTTTGCCGTGCCGATGGTGGCGCTTTTATCAGCGGTGTATGTGTATGAGGTGCTGGGGGCTGCGGGGATGTTGACCGGGCTTGTGATTATTTGGGCGGCGGATACGGCGGCCTACCTCACCGGGCGGCGTTACGGCAAGCGCCCCTTGTGGCCAAGCGTTTCGCCGAAGAAAACCTGGGAAGGGCTGTATGGCGGCTTGGTTGCGGCTATCTTGGCCAGCGCGGCGGCGCGGTATTTTCAAGTGGATGATTTCAGCCTTAACGATTGGGGCGCGGCCATTGGGCTGGGGCTAGGGATTGCGGCGCTCGCAACCCTTAGCGATTTGGCGGAATCCGCCTTTAAACGCCGTTTTAACGTCAAAGACAGCAGCAATTTTATCCCCGGCCACGGCGGCTTTCTGGATAGGCTCGACAGCACGCTGCTGCCGTTACCGCTGGCGGCGGTGGGTCTGATGGTGCTAGAAGCCTGGTATCAATGAAAACAGTCAGCATTTTTGGTGCAACCGGCACCGTCGGGCAGAAGGCACTCTCCCTTATTGCCGGAACGCCGGGGCAATACCGCGTCCACACGCTCGCCGCAGGGCGGGATGCAGCCGGGCTTGCCGCCGCAGCGCGGAACGCGGGCGCACGCCGGGCGGTATTGGCCGATGCGGCGCACTACAGCGCGCTGAAAGAACACCTCAGCGGCACAGGGATTGAGGCCGCCGCCGGGCAACAAGCCTTGCTGGAGGCTGCGGCTGAGCCGGTGGATGTGGGCGTTGCGGCGATTGTGGGCGTTGCCGGGCTTGCGCCCACGCTGGTTCAGGCGGCAAACGCGAAGGTGCTGGCGCTGGCGAATAAGGAAAGCGTCGTCTGCGCCGGGGCATTGCTGCGCGATATTGTCAGCAGCAGCGGCAACCAGCTTATCCCGGTTGATTCCGAACACAACGCGCTGTTCCAGCTTTTGCGCGGCATGGGGCAGGACAACACGCTCCGTAAAATAACGCTGACCGCATCCGGGGGGCCTTTTCGCACCCGTCCGCTGAACACCTTTGCCGCCATCACCCCGGCGGAGGCCGCCCGTCACCCCATCTGGACAATGGGGCAGAAAATCTCCGTCGATTCCGCAACCTTGATGAATAAGGCGCTGGAGGTTATCGAGGCGCATTTTCTGTTTGATATTCCGCCCCAGCAGATTGAGGTGCTGGTGCACCCGCAAGCGGCGGTGCACGCCATCGCGCACTATACGGATGGCAGCAGCTTTGCGCATGTGTCTGTTGCCGATATGGTGGTGCCGCTGGCGTTTGCGCTGCGCTATCCGCAGCGTTTTTCCGGCGCAGCCACGAGCCTCGATTTAACCCAGTATCCAGACGGGCTACAGTTCACAGCCCCCGACGCGGCGCGCTATCCGTGCTTGCACTTAGCCTATGCGGCCATGGATAAGGGGCTTGCGGCCTGTATTACCCTCAATGCGGCGAATGAAGTGGCTGTTGCGGCATTTCTCAAAGGGCGCATCCCGTTTACAGCGATTGCTGAGCTGTGCGCCAGCAGCCTTGCGGATGCCAGTAATGGGGCTATATATAGTATAGACGATGTCTTTGCAGAAGATGCGCGCGCCCGCGCCGTTACTGAAGAGTGCATCAGCAGGTTAAACAAACGCGCTGGGTAATATGGACATTCTTCTGCAATACGACATGTTTGCGTTTCTTTTTGCGCTCACTGTCTTGGTCTTTTTCCATGAGCTGGGGCATTATGCCGTTGCGCGGCGCTGCGGTGTGGGGATTGAGACGTTTTCCATCGGTTTTGGGCCTGAATTGTTTGGCTGGAATGATAAACACGGCACGCGCTGGAAATTCTCGCTGATTCCGCTCGGCGGCTACGTTAAAATGGTGGGCGACACCAATCCCGCGAGTGTCAAAACGGGCGAGGCGCCGGAATTAACCACTGCCCAGCAAAATAAGGCCTTTTTCGGGAAATCCCTTAGCCAGCGGACGGCGATTGTTGCGGCGGGGCCGATGGCCAATTTTATCCTCGCGTTGGTGCTCATGGCGGGGCTGTATGTCACGATTGGTCAGCCCTATGCGCCGCCGATTATTTCTGAAGTGATGCCGCAAAGCGCAGCCGAGCGCGGCGGTTTGCAGGTTGGCGATACGATTATCTCGATAGAAGGCACAGAGATTAAGAGCTTCGATCAATTGCAACGCCTTATTCGTGTGCGCCCCGCCGAGCCGCTGGAATTTGTGATCGAGCGCGGCGGTATGCGGCAAACACAGGTTATATCGCCGGATTTGAAAGAAACGACCGACACCTTCGGTAAAGTCCACCGCACCGGGCTTTTGGGGGTGCGTTCTGGAACCTTTGAGACACGGAAATTGGGTATTGTTGAGGCTGTGCCGGAGGCGATAAGCCGCACCTGGCTGATGACTGGCGATATCCTAAACGGCTTATGGGAAATCGTCAGCGGTGCGCGCAGCTTTAAAGAAGTGGGCGGGCCCATCCAGATTTATCAGGTCTCGCACAAGGTTGCGGAATATGGCCTTGCCTCGTTTATCACGTTTCTTGCGCTGTTATCCGTGAATCTGGGGCTGATAAACTTGCTGCCGGTGCCGGGCTTAGACGGCGGGCATCTGGTGTTTTACGGCGCCGAATGGGCGCGCGGTAAGCCTTTGTCTGAGCGGGTGCAGGAATGGTTTGGTATGGCGGGAATCGGCCTGATTCTGCTGCTGATGGTGTTTGCAACCAGTAATGATGTGGCGCGGCTGTGTGAGACGCAACCAGAAGATGCGAGCATCCTTGATTGTGGTGTTTCCGTTGTGGGCGGGCTGTTCGGCAAGCTAATCTGATTCCTTTGTGTTGCGGCGCGGCCACAAAAGCGGCCACAACTACCGCTTTTTCCGGCGAGGCGGCGGCTTTTGCTTGTAGTTTACAAGGGCGTTGCTAGTGGTGTTTTGAGAAGAAATATAAAAATGCGGTACTGCACCCTTGTCATTATTCTGCTCGCGGCCTTTGCTGTGAGCCTTTCCACACCGTCTCTTGCGGCTGAGGATGGTATTGCCGCCATTAAAATTGAGGGTATTGAGCGGGTGGATGAAGCAACCGTTCGCTCGTATATCGCAGTCCGTAAAGGCGATGCGTTTGACCCCGGCTTGCTTGATACCAGCCTGAAAAGCCTGTTCCGAACCGGGCTTTTTGCCGATGTACAGCTTGTGCGCGAAGGCCAAGTTTTGCTGGTAAAAATCAAAGAAAACCCGGTGATTAACAAGGTCAGTTTTGAGGGCAACTCCGCGCTTTCAACCGAAACACTAGAAAAAGAAGTCCAGCTGCGCAGCCGCACGGTCTATACCCGCACGAAAGTGCAAAACGATGTGCAGCGCCTCTTGGATTTATACCGCCGCAGTGGCCGCTTTGCCGCGAGCGTTGACCCGAAAATCGTCACCTTAGAGCAAAACCGCGTCGATTTAGTCTTTGAAATCAACGAAGGCAAGCGCACCGAAGTGCGCCGGATAACCTTTGTCGGCAACAAAGCCTTCACCGACAGCACGCTGCGCACGGTGGTTGCAACAAAGGAATCCGCCTGGTGGCGTTTGCTCTCCTCCGATGATTCGTATGACCCCGATAGGCTCTCGTTTGACGAAGAATTGCTGCGCCGCCATTACCTGGAAAATGGCTATGCGGATTTTCGTGTGGTCTCCAATGCAGCCGAGCTTTCCCAAGATAAAACCAGCTTTTTCATCACCGTAACCGTTGCCGAAGGCGAGAAATATCAGGTCAGCAAAGTGAATTTCAGCAGCAGCCTGAAAAATATCGACGCAGAGTCCTTCCGTGTTCTCTCTTTGCTTAATGAAGGCGACGATTTCAACAACCGCAAGGTGGAAAAAACCGTTGCCAAAATAACCGAAGCGCTCGGCAACCTGGGCTACGCCTTTGTGGAAATAACCCCGCAATTTCAAAAAGACGAAACGGCCAACACCATCGCGATAACCTATGAAATTCAAGAAGGCCCCAAGGTGTATGTTGACCGCATTAACATCGCGGGCAACGTGCGCACGCTCGATAGCGTGGTGCGCCGGGAATTCCAATTGGCCGAGGGTGACCCGTTCAACACGGATAAAATCAAAGAAACAGAGCGCCGGTTGAAAAACCTCGGCTACTTCTCAAAAGTTGACATCAAAAACGCCCAAGGCACCGCGCCCGATAGAACCGATATTCAGGTTAATATCGAGGAGCAATCAACCGGGGAAATTTCCGTTGGGGCGGGTTTCTCGTCCACCGAATCGCTGCTGGGTGATATTCGTTTGCGTGAGCGTAACTTCCTTGGGCGCGGGCAGGACGTGACTATTTCAACGACCATCAGCGCCCGCCGCCAAGAGTATGATTTGTCGTTCACCGAGCCCTACCTCTTTGGCCGCGATATGTCGGGCGGTATTGACCTGTTCCGTACCACCAGTGAATTGCAGCAAGAAAGCTCGTATGATGAGCAGCGCACCGGTGGCGGTTTGCGCGTGGGCTATGAGCTGGCCGAGGATTTGCGCCATACGTTGCGCTATGTGCTGCGTGATGTGCGTATCAGCAACGTGGACAGCGGCGCTTCCGCGTTTATTAAGCAGCAAGAAGGCAAGGCATTAACCTCTGCCGTTGGTCATGATTTGGTCTATGATAAGCGCGACAATCGCCAGGAACCCAGCCAGGGGTATTATGTGCGCGGCGGCAACGAAATCGCCGGTTTGGGCGGTGATGTGAAATACGTGCGCTCGACACTCGGCTCTGGCTTCTTCTTCCCTCTGGGCGAAGAAGAGTGGGTGTTTGGCTTTGAAAACGAGGCCGGCTTTATTGGCGGATACGGCGATGAAAAGGTGCGTATTAACGACCGTTTCTTTGTCGGCGGTAATAACTTGCGCGGCTTTGAACAGGCGGGGATTGGCCCCCGTGATAAGCTGACGCGGGATGCGTTGGGCGGTAAACTGTATGCAACTGGTACCGCAGAGATGCGCTTCCCCTTGGGTTTACCCGAAGATTTGGGCATTTCCGGGCGCTCGTTTGTTGATGCGGGCACGTTGGCTGATCCGGATCAATCCTCCACTGGGATTTTTGATAACGGCTCTATTCGTGCCGCGGCAGGCTTTGGGCTAACATGGCGTTCACCTTTTGGTCCCGTGCGGGTTGATTTGGCGCAAGCTATCGCGAAAGAAGAATATGACCGCACCGAATTTTTCCGCTTTAACTTTGGCACGAGGTTTTAAGGTATGATGCGTTTGCTGGTTGCATGGGTGCTGGGTGTGTTTGTGGTGAACGCGGCACAGGCCGCCGATGCAGCAGCGGTTGATGCGGCGCGGGAAGCGCTGCGCTCCAGTATTGCAGTGGTGGATATGCAACTGCTGATGCGCGAATCCACCGCCGCAAAATCCATTCAAGAACAAATTGAAAAGCAGCATGGTAAGTACCAGCAGCAAATCACCGCGCAGGAAAATAACCTCCGCGACGCAGAAAAGGAACTCGGACGCCAGCGCACGGTGTTAGAGCCAGAAGCCTATAGCCAGAAACGCAAAGAATTTGAGCGTAAAATCGGCGACGTTCAGCGGGATATGCAGGAAAAGAAGCGCGCCTTAGAGGTTGCCTACGCACGCGGTATTGATACGGTGCAGCGTAAAGTCGTGGAGATTGTCTCGAAAATTGCCGAAGAGCGCAAATTGATGATGGTGCTGCCTAATGCACAGGTTATTCTGGTAGAGAGCGCGATGGACATCACCAAGGATGTGTTAGCCAAGCTGAACGATGAACTCCCCGCTGTGAAGGTTGATGTCCGCGAGGGTGAGGCGGCGGATGCGGATAAGGGCGGCAAAGGCGGCAAGAAAAACTAACGGCGGTAGAGATTACGCTTGGCTAGTCTCTACCTATATTTCCAAAACGTTCTATTTCACCAGACAGTATGTAACGCACTTTCAAGTAGGCCATAGCCTCGATATACGCAGGGTCATTAGGATCTCTTGCTTTTGGGTCACTCATTGCCTTGTCGGCCTGCTCAAAAATATCCTCTATTTTTTGATCATGATTGATCAGTCCCCGATAAAGCTCGTCTGCTTTATCATCAATTTTTTGATCAACGGTTTTTTCTTGCGGAAGGTGATTGGAACCATCTTGGTTGGGATTATTTTCTGATATTGCGTTTGCTTGTTTGCTTGTTTGCTTGTTTGCTTGTTTGCTTGTTTACTTGAAGAGCTTACTGCTAAGCTGTCTTTACTATCCCCCATTAAGTACTGCGTTGTTGGCTTGCCACTACTATCATAATAGGCACTGCTAGCATAATATGGTGGGTATTTTTGAATACATCCCATTGCAGACTGTTGATGGGCATCATTATAGTTTGCATCGACATAGCCTTTTAAAGTTCTATATTGATCTGGGTCAGCGGCGCGACTTTTAACCGCATGCTGTTTTACCGATGCCTTGAATAACTCAATATCACCATCATACATCGCCGCGTCTGCCCAAACGGTTAGCTGGGTATCAACATCAAATAAGTTACCCTCTGCTTGCGTTAAGGCTCTCTCGGCATTGTATCTTGCCACACCAACAACGGCTATGAACTTTCCATTATTTTCAATGGCTTCCACAAATGGTTTCGCTGGACTAAAAGAGTTTCTCCGTTTATCCAATTCTTCTCTTTCATTCCAATCCTTGTGCAATGCTGTGCGATAAGGATCTATTTCGTATAATTCTTGAGATATTGTTTCCATTCCCAGCCCCATAAATTATGCACCGTTCGTACATCATCAGCCATTGGGCGAGGGTCATCGACACAGAATGATTCTGTATAAGATTTTAACTTCAAAGAGCCATGTACAGAATCAGGCTGAAATAACTCTCGTTTTGCATTAATTGGATGCTCAAGCGGTAACTGCTTCGCCACATCGTCCAAAAATTTGTCCAAAAAACGTCCTGAGCCATAATTTCTTACGACGTGCTCCAGCAAATATACCTCTCTGATAGGATGCGCTATATCCGCTGACTCTATATCTTCAAATATGTAGTCAGTTTTGTTTTTCTCTCTCAAGACCTTATTGATAGCCGCTACACCCGCCTCTTTCTGCTCAGTTGTGGCTTCTATCCCAATACCATCATCAACATCATAGGCAGTACTAAGCACTTGAACAAGCTTATATAAGCTGGTCCTGCTTTGTTCGTTCACCTCTAGAGCAAAATCAACGAAAGCAGTTTGATCCGTATACCGACTCGTATCTTCGTTAGCCATAATAATCCTGTTAGGACTTACGCGTTAACATCCCGGAAGAAAGCTGATAGATGCCTTTAAAAAAAGAGGCATAAAGATGTCCCGTCAACGCAGCGTGTCGTATAAAGACTACAGCCAGTTTTTGCTGTTAAGCCAGATCAACTACACACAGACGTACTATGCCGAGCATAGCGAGCACGTGAGCCACGATGCGCTGAACCGATATATGCGTGAAGAAGTGCTGCCGC
>JAJTHO010000120.1 GCA_021297975.1 Alphaproteobacteria bacterium | reverse complement strand
GTAGCGCCAGCAGCGCCAGACGGGATAGTGCAAAAGAGCGCATAAAACATCCTTATGTAAACAGGACAATCAAATCGCCGAAGAGCCGCGCTTCACCATGGTTTCAAGGGATGTGGTATCCAAAACCCCGGCGATGGCGTTGCGAACGTCAATCATTGTTTTGCGAATGGCGCAGGCGGACTCTGAAACGCAGTCATCACAGCGCTGATAGGCTGAAACACTAGCGCAGCGAATCGGCGCAAGGGGGCCATCCAACACCCGAATCACCGTACCTACAGATATATCCGCAGGCAGGCGTGCCAGGCTGTAACCACCGAAAATCCCGCGTTTGCTGGCAACGATGCCGTTGTGTTTTAAATCCTGAAGAATAGTCTCAAGGAATTTAAACGGCACATCGGCAGCCTCAGCAATGGCGCGGGTTTGCAGCAGTTTGCTGTCGCTTTGCGCCATAACAATTAAGGCGCGGAGTGCGTATTTCGCCTTCATGGATAACATGATGGGCAATTAGCACGCCAAACCGTGATTGTCTATAAGGGAGATAGGCTATTAACAATAGTAAGTCAATAGGAATTATAGTGTAATAGGTTATAACATATTAGAGGCGCCCTTAAGGCTGTCTATAACATGTTATAATATGTTATATTGCCAAGAGCAGCCGCTCGACCGTATTCAGCACCCGCAGCCCCTGCGGCGTGGTGCGAATCCCTCTCGCATCGTGAATCAATAAACCGCGTGCAATAGCCTCCAAAAGCCCTGATTTGCTGACGTTTTCGCTGTTTTCCGTACCGAATCGCTGCCGCCATTGCGCCGCATCCAAGCCGCTTTCGAGGCGTAAACCCAGCAAAACCGCCTCTTCCACCTGTTCTTGCCGTGATAAGGGTGTGAGCGACGCGCGGCCATGACCTTGCCGCAACACCGCAGAAAGCCAGGCTTCCGGCTGCTTGATGGTATCAACCGCGTGTCGCTGGCCATACAGCGTTATCCGCCCATGTGCGCCCGCGCCAATTCCCAGATAATCGCGGTGCTGCCAATAGCCCAGATTATGGCGGCATTCCTGGCCTTTTACGGCAAAACTGCTCACCTCATAATGGTGCAAACCGTGCCGTTCGGCGATAGATTCTGTTGCATCAAACAGCGCGAGACACGTTTCATCATCGGGCAAAACAAAGTCGCCGCGTGCATGGGCGCGGGCAAAGGCGGTGTTATCCTCAATGGTCAATTGATACAGCGCCACATGCTGTGCGCCGCAGGAAAGGGCGCTTTCCAGCTCCTTTTCCCATGCCTCAACCGTGTGCCCCGGGCGGCCATACATTAAATCGAATGACCAGCGGTCGAAATGCTGCGCCGCCAGTTCCATGGCGCGCAGCCCCTCTGCCGCGCTGTGGGTGCGCCCCAGAAAGCCAAGCGCGGCATCGTCCAAGGCTTGAACACCAAGCGAGACACGGTTTACCCCGGCGTTTTTATAGCCCTGAAACCGCCCCGATTCGCTGCTGGTGGGGTTGGCTTCTAGGGTTATTTCCAGGTCATCTGTTACCGGCCAAGCCTCATGAATCGCCTCAATCAACGCGGCAATCGTTTCGGGCGGAACCAGCGACGGTGTGCCGCCGCCAAAAAAGATACTGGCGACGGTATAGTCTGGGATTAGCGCGGCATAATGGCGGATTTCTGCTAAGTACGCCGCCCGCCATGCGGCATCGTCAACACTGGCGCGTACATGGGTGTTGTAATCGCAATACGGGCACTTTTTAGCGCAAAAAGGATAGTGAAGGTATATCCCCAGCAAGGGCTTGGTCATGGGGAAGACTTTTTGATTTTATCAAGCATCAAGCGCCCGCCAACCGATATCCCGGCGGTAAAAGCCTTCATCCCAGCGCACGTGATTGACCGCGCCATAGGCCGCCGCGTGCGCAGCCACAAGGGTTTGTCCCAGCCCAGTCAGCGCCAAAACCCGCCCGCCCGTTGCCAGCAAGCGGCCATCTTCTGCGCGGCTCGTTCCGGCATGATACACGCGCACGGCGGGACTGTTTGCGGGCAGGGCGGTAATCGTTGTGCCTTTCTCATAGCCTCCCGGATAGCCATTGCTGGCGTAGATAACGGTGAGGGCATGTTCAGCGCTGAAAACGGCGCTATGCCCGGCGAGTTCACCCTTCGCCGCCGCCAGCAGCAACAGCAGCAGGTCGGTCTCTAAGCGCGGCAAGAGCACCTCGGTTTCAGGGTCACCAAGGCGGGCATTATACTCCAACAGTTTCGCGCCGCTATCCGTTAGCATCAGCCCGGCAAACAAAAAGCCGCGATAGCTGATGCCGCGCGCCTTGAGGCCTTTGAGGGTGGGGGCGATGATTTTTGTTAGAATTTCCTGTTCCAGTGCGGGGGTGCAGCGCGGGCTGGGGGAATACGCGCCCATGCCGCCGGTGTTGAGCCCTTGGTCGCCATCAAATGCGCGTTTGTGGTCTTGGGCGCTGCCGAAGGGTACAACGGTTTCCCCATCGGTGAGGACGAAATAGCTGATTTCTTCACCGTGGAGGAATTCTTCACACACAAGGGTAGTGGAGGCCGCGCCGAACTGGCCGCCCAGCAGCGTTGTTGCGGCCTCAATAGCCTCATCCCGGCTTTCTGTAAGAATAACGCCTTTCCCGGCGCAGAGGCCATCGGCTTTGAGCACATAGGGCGCAGACACAGAATCAAGGAACGCAGCCACCTCGGACACAGTGGTGCAGCGGGCATAACGGGCGGTGGGAATCGAAAAATCGCGGCATAAATCTTTGATAAACAGCTTTGAGCCTTCGACGACGGCAGCAGCGGCCGTGGGCCCGAAAGCGAGAATCCCCGCAGCAGCGCAGGCATCGACGACGCCCGCAACCAGCGGCGCTTCGGGCCCGACGACGACAAAATCAATCTGGTTATCGCGCGCGGCTTTCACCACCGCAGCAGGGTTTGCCGCATCGAGAGCGAGGCATTCCGCGTGTTCCGCTATCCCGGCGTTGCCGGGGGCGGCAAACAGGGCGCTGCATTGGGGCGAGCGGCGCAAGGCCTCCGCGAGTGCATGTTCACGTCCACCACTGCCCAAGAGTAAAATCCGCATGACAAATCCCATTTTATCCGCGCATCATGGCGGCTAGGTTTAAAAATACAATGCTCAACGCCACACCCCCCAACCGTAATATCCCGGTGTTCACCGTGGGCGCGCTGGCGCGGGCAGTGCAAAAAACGCTGGAGGGGGCGTTTGATTACATTGAGGTTGAGGGGGAAATCAGCGGCCTGAAAATCCCGGCCAGCGGCCATGTGTATTTAAATTTGAAAGACAGCGATGCGGTCTTGGCGGGGGTGTGCTGGCGCGGAGTGGCGGCGGGGCTGGCGGTTAAGCCGGAAGACGGCTTGCAGGTTGTGGCATCCGGGCGCTTAACCAGTTACGGCGCACAGTCGCGCTATCAATTGCAAATTGAATCGATGCGCCTTGCGGGGGTTGGGGCGCTTTTAAAGCAATTAGAAGAGCGCAAAAAGCGCCTTAGCGCGGAGGGATTGTTTGATGCGGCGCGGAAAAAGCCGCTGCCCAGTATGCCGGAGGTTATCGGGATTATCACCTCCCCCACTGGGGCAGTGATTCGGGATATGCTGCACCGGATTGAGGCGCGGTTGCCGCGCCGGGTGTTGCTGTATCCCGTGGCGGTTCAAGGGCAGAACGCGGCGGCGCAGGTGGCGGCGGCGCTGGATTATTTCAGCGCGCTTGCACCCGGCGGGGCGGTGCCGCGCCCGGATGTGCTGATTGTGGCGCGGGGCGGGGGTAGCTTAGAGGATTTGTGGTGCTTTAACGATGAAGAGGTGGTGCGGGCGGCGGCGCGGTGCAGCATTCCGCTGATTAGCGCGATTGGCCATGAAACGGATGTGACGCTGTTGGATTTTGCCGCCGATGTGCGGGCACCTACGCCCACAGCGGCGGCGGAACTGGCCGTGCCGGACGGGGCGGCGCTGCGCGCGGCATTGCGCCAATGGGCGGCGCGGCTGGGGCGATTTGCAGACGGTATTCCAAGGCTTGAGCAGCGATTGGATGATATGCAGCAGCGCTCTGCGCAAGCCCTTCGGGGGAGAACGGACAAAGCGGCACTGCGGATTGCGCGGCTGGATGTGCGGGCGGCGTATGCTCGATTGTTGCCTTTGAAAACAGCGGTTTTAGAGCGCAGCACGGCGCGGCTTACGCCGCAGGTGGCGCTTCGCCTTGTGGGGCGATTCGAGGAAGGCGTGGGGCGGCTGAGTGAGCGCCGCGAAAAAGGGATAGCGCAGCGGCTGGAACAGCGGCGACTTTTGCCCGATGTGCGGGCTGTGTATGCGCGGCTGTTACCGCTTAAAGCGGCGATTTTAGAGCGGAGTTCTGCCCGGCTTAATCCGATGGTGCCGCAACGGCAGGTCGTGCGCCAAGGTGAGCGCGTGTCGCTGCTTGCGGAAAAGCGGCGAATGGGTATGGAGCGGCAGTTCGAGCGGCGGCTGGAGCGGCTGGAGGCGGCGGCGGGGATGCTGAACGCGGTGAGCTATAGCCGGGTTTTGGCGCGGGGCTTTAGCGTTGTGCGCGGCGCGGATGGGGCGGTTATCAGCAGCGCAGCCGATTGGACAGCGCCAAACGGCGAGGTTTATTTTCATGATGGCAGCGTGCGCGTGCAGCGGCGCGTGTCTAAGACATCAAGCACAACACCAGAACAACAGGGGCTTTTATGGGGCGAGTAGGGTTACGGGTTTTGGCGCTAATGCTGCTTTTAGGCGCAGCGCCGGCACAGGCGGCAGAGGCGGTGACACTGTCGGGCGTTCTCGCTCAAGGCAGCGTGGCGCTGGGGCAGACTGAGCCGGGGGCGGCGGTGCGCCTTGGCGATATACCGGTTCCGGTCTCGCCCGATGGACGGTTTGTTTTGGGGTTTGCGTATAACGCGCCGGAGACGGCGGTGCTGTCCGTGCGTTTGCCGGACGGCAAAACGGAAACACAGACGTTAGAGATAGCCCGAACAGCCTATGACATTCAGCGGATTGATGGCCTACCGACCGCAAAAGTGAGCCCCAACCCGGCGGATACCAAACGTATTCAGGATGACCAGGCACGCATTCGCGGTGAGCGGCAAGAGGCGTTGGCGGAGCCGTCTTTTCCGCGCCTTGGTTTTATCCTGCCTGCTGAAGGGCGGCGCAGCGGTGTTTTTGGCAGCCAGCGGATTTTGAATGGCCAGCCGCGCCAGCCGCATTTCGGTATCGATATTGCCGCGCCGGTCGGTACGCCGTTTGTCAGCCCGGCGGATGGGGTGGTGCGGGTTGCGAGTAAGGATTTTTTCCTGCTCGGCGGCACGATTATGGTGGATCATGGCTATGGCATGACATCGGTATTTGCGCACTGTGAGGATGTTTTGGTGAAAGAAGGCCAGCGCGTTCAGCGCGGCGAGCAACTGGGCACTATCGGCAACACAGGCCGCTCAACCGGGGCGCACCTTCATTGGGGTACGGCGGTGGGCGGGATTAATGTTGACCCGGCGGTGGTATTAGAGACGCTGAGGCCTTAAATTAACGGTTCATTAACATCTTCAGCACAGGGTATTTCTTATAACCTATGTCAGAAGATACCGACGAATCCCAGAAAACCGAAGAACCGTCCCAGCGGAAGCTGGATCAGGCGCGGGAGAAGGGACAGGTCATCAGCTCAAAAGAGGTCAGCAACTGGCTGGCGCTTTTTGCCGGAGCCGTGCTCACCGCGTATGCCTTGCCGTCGGTGGGGATGGGGCTGGTTCAGGCATTTATACCGATGTTAGAGAGCAGCCATGATTTTAACGTGGATAGCTTAGGTTCTGTTAACACGCTGATAACCGATATTACCTTGCAGGTTTTTTTACTGCTGGCGGTGTTTATGGTGATTCTGATTCTGGCCGGGATTGGCGGCAGCGCCGTGCAGACCGGATTTCTTTTATCCTGGCAAGCGGTTGAACCAAAATTGGAAAAAATTTCGCCGATGGCTGGTTTTAAACGGCTGTTTTCCAAAAAATCAATCGTGGAATTTTTGAAGGGCATTTTTAAAATCAGCATTGTCGCCGGTGTTGGCTATTTTGCCATTCAGCCGATGCTTGTTGGGATGGATACCTGGGTGACGATTACGGTGGCAGGCTCACTGCATATTCTGCAGGATTTGTTGTTACGGCTTTTTGTTGGGGTGCTCGCGATTTTATTTGTCATTGCGGTGCTGGATTATGTTTTCCAGCGGTTTGACTTTTTAAAGCAAATGCGCATGAGCCGGCATGAGCTGCGCGAGGAATATAAGGATACCGAGGGTGATCCGCACATCAAAGGAAAATTAAAGCAACAGCGGGCAGAACGC
>JAJTHO010000048.1 GCA_021297975.1 Alphaproteobacteria bacterium | reverse complement strand
GCAAGGGATTCGCTCAAGCGCCGCGCGGGCTGTACCGCTCGCAAGATTTTTAGGGAAATCTTCATGTGCGAGCGGTATTGCTTTTTTAAGCGATTATGGTAGCGTTTTTGGGTCATGGACACCCTCACCCGCCAACCCCACCACGTCAGCAAGCCCGACTCCCCCCGCCAACCAAAGCCCGATTGGATTCGCGTCAAAGCCCCGACCTCACCAGAATACCACGAATCACGAAGGATTGTCCGGGATCATAAACTAAACACGGTTTGTGAAGAGGCGGCCTGTCCCAATATTGGCGAATGCTGGGCGAAAAAGCACGCCACGTTCATGATTTTAGGCAGCGTCTGCACCCGCGCCTGCGCGTTTTGCAACGTGGCGACGGGGCGGCCTGATTTGCTGGATCCGCATGAACCGGAAAACGTCGGCAAAGCGGTTGCGAAAATGGGCTTGCAGCATGTGGTGATAACGTCTGTTGACCGCGACGATTTGGAAGACGGCGGGGCGGGGCATTTTGCCGCAACAATTCGGGCGATTCGGAGCCTTGCGCCCGGCACAACCATTGAAATCCTGACCCCGGATTTTCTCCGCAAGGAAAAATACATTGAGGTGGTGGTGGCCGCGCGCCCCGATGTGTATAACCACAATTTAGAGACCGTGCCGCGGCTGTATACCAGCGTTCGCCCCGGGGCGCGGTATTTTAATTCGCTGCGCCTGCTTGACCAAGTGAAGAAACAAGACCCGACGATTTTTACCAAATCGGGGATTATGGTGGGGCTGGGGGAGCAAAAAGACGAAGTGTATCAGGTGATGGACGATTTGCGCAGCGCGGACGTTGATTTCCTGACCATTGGTCAATACCTGCAGCCCACCCCGAAACACCACCCGGTGGAACGCTTTATCACGCCGGATGAATTTAAGGGTTATGCGAAAATGGCATCGGGCAAGGGGTTTTTGCTGGTGTCGAGCTCACCGTTGACGCGCTCATCCTATCATGCGGATAGCGATTTTGCGAAACTGCGTGGGGAGCGGGAAAAAATGCTGGCGCGGCGGGTTTAACATTAACGGGCAGAAGCCCAAACAGGAGAGCGGCGATGTTTAAAAAAATAGGTTTTTTCTTTGCTGCGCTCTGTGTTTTAAGCGCACAGCCCGCCCGCGCCGAGGAGCCGAGCGTTGTTGTGGTGCGCGGCGAAGCAGTGCAAAAAATCGCCGTTGAGGAAGCAATCCTTGATGTTGCGATTGAGGTGCGGGCAAAAACAGCCGTCGAGGTGAACCGGACGCTTGCGACGAAAGCCGATGTGCTGCTTAAGGCGCTCAAAGAAAGCGCCAGCACGGTGAACACCGGCAACATCGATTTGCGCCCGGAATACAATTATGATGAGGGGCGGCAGCGGCTTCTTGGTTTTGTTGGCAATTACACGCTGCGCGCCCGCACGGCGCCGGATAAGGCCGGGGCGCTGATTGATAAAGCGTTTGCGAATGGCGCAACACGGCTGGATGCGATTAGCTTCACCGCCAGCGATGCCAGCATCAAAAAAGCAACCGATGCCGCGCTGTCGGAGGCGGTGAGTGATGCGCTGCGCCGGGCGGATTTGATGCTGAGCCCCTTGGGCAAAAAGACGCAGCGGGTCTTGCTTATCCAAGAAGAGGGCACAGCCGCGCCGCAACCGATGCCGGGGCAGCCGATGCTTAAGGCGATGCGCTCTGAGGCTATGGCCGCACCCACCCCCATCGCGCCGGGACAGCAGACGATTCGTGCGGGTGTAACGGTTACGGTGTCGTTTTAGCGTTACCTTACCGTCTGTTCGTAAACTGCTGAACCATCGAGGCGATTCTATTTTGCGGTATAGCTTGGGCAGCATCGGCGATACCGCTGCCGATACTGGTATCAATATTGCTATTGTGTGATCCGGGGTTGAGCAGCGCATCGCTATACCGATTAACACTGCGCAGCAGCAAATTCGTGACCATGCCAATAATGAAAAACTGCCAGAATAAATCAGAGCCAATGGCAATCTGGCCAAAGAATTTACCCACCATCTCGGTTGCATTTTGGGGGTCAAAATTTTGCGCGGCGGCGGCTTTGTTTTTAACCTCGGTTATCGTGGCGCTGGTTAGCGCAAGGATAATGCCGACCAGCAGCAATTCCATGGAGCTTTGCGCCAGCCCGCGAATCGCGGTGATGGTTAGGCCGCGAGCGCTGGGTAGGATGAAGGCAGCGATAATGAGCGGGCTGAGCACGCTGATTACCGTCCAGCGAATCACAACGTCCGCAACGCGCAGCGGCAGGGTTAGATATATCCAGCCAAACTGCCACAAAATAACAATACAGCCAAAAAAGCCGATAACCCAAGTGAAGGGATTGAGGTTGTTCATGCTGGAAAACATGCCAAACAGCGCGCCCATGATGATTTGCCCCACGGTTTCCTGCATCGAACCCATCACGCACTCCATGGCCTTTGCAAGGACAGCGCCGTCTGCGCCGGTTAGCGCGAGATTGCCGCAGTATTTCGCAACCGCGCCTTCCATTCCCGCCACTTCCGCCGCGGCGTTGATAAACACCCCCGTGCTTTGCAGACCGCTGAGCACAATCGGTGTGTAGATAAGATTCCAGAAGTTGACAAAACTGCCCATG
>JAJTHO010000153.1 GCA_021297975.1 Alphaproteobacteria bacterium | reverse complement strand
GCCGGGTAATCCGGCTCTGGATCAGCGGCAACCATCACCAGCTGCTCACTGCCCATGAGCGCCCCGGTATAAAGGCGGTGGTGCCCCACAAAACAGCTATCCACAACGCGCATCACAGCATCGGGCGCGCAATCGGGCGGCATAATCATAAAACCCTGCGGCCGAATCAGCACCAGCGCGTTTTGCCCGGCATTTTCACTAGGAAATAAACCAAACGGCGTTTCCACAAAACCGCCGCGCACCGGGCAGGTAAACTCATTAATAAGCCCAAAAAAACGGGCGGCAAAGGGGGTTTCGGGGCGGCAATACAGCGCGGCGGGCGTGCCGATTTGCTCAATGTGCCCTGCCCGCATCAACGCCACGCTGTCGGCCATGTGCATCGCTTCATCCGCGTCGTGGGTGACTAAAATGGCGGCGATACCCTCGGATTTCAGCAGTTGCCGCGTTTCCAGCCGCACCTGCTGGCGCAGCTGGGCATCAAGCCCCGAAAACGGCTCATCCAGTAATAATAATTGCGGCTTCATCGCCAGCGCCCGCGCCAGCGCAACGCGCTGCTGCTGGCCGCCGGATAACAAATGCGGATAGGTATCCGCAAGGTGCGCAATGCCCATGCGGGAAAGCCACGATAGTCCCTCATCCCGGCGCGGCGGCTGCATCCCAAATAAAACGTTTTTCAGCGCGGTAAGATGCGGAAAAAGCGCGTAATCTTGAAACACAACGCCCACGCGGCGCTGGGCGGGGGGCAGGGAAAAATCCTTATTGCTCCAGAGCTCAGTATGATGATGAATCGTGCCGCCGGTGGGGCTTTCAAGGCCAGCGATAAGCCGCAACAGCGTTGTTTTACCGCAACCCGATGGGCCCAAAAGCGCCAGCAGCGCCCCCTGCTCTAACGTTAACGACACATCGCGCAGCGTTGGCGTTTTTCCATACGCATGAAAAATATGGGAAAGCGTTAGCGCGGGCATGGCATCCACCACGCCGCACGGGCGTTAGGCCATAAAAACATCCGAGTAACAATTTTTTGCTGGCATCGCATAGTATCCCAGCATACGCTTTTGCGGATTATATATGCAAGAGATTCTCACTATCGTCCTGCCCTTGGGGGCTGCTTATGCTTTGGGAAGTATCCCCTTTGGCCTGCTGCTAACGCGCCTTGCGGGCGCAGGCGATATTCGCGCGATTGGCTCAGGCAATATCGGCGCAACGAATGTGCTACGCACGGGGAATAAGAAGCTGGCGGCGTTGACGCTGCTGCTGGATATGCTGAAAGGCACGGCGGGTGTGCTGGCGGCGGGTTGGCTTGGGCTTGAAGATGGGGCGCTCCCGATTGCGGTATTGGCGGCAACGCTCGGCCATATTTTCCCGGTTTGGATTCGGTTTAAAGGCGGTAAAGGCGTTGCCACGGCGCTGGGCGGGATTGCGGCGGTTAGCCCGCTCTTGGCGGCTGTGCTCGCGTGTACATGGCTGCTGATGGCGGCACTGTTTCGCATCTCCTCGCTGGCGGCGCTCGTGGCGTTTATCATCCTGCCTGTTGCGGCTTATTTTTTAGGCGTTTTCAGCCCCCTATGGCCGGTTCTGTCGCTGCTGCTGTGCCTGACCCACCGCGCCAATATCCGCCGTTTACTCAAAAATGAGGAGCCGCGCCTTGGCCATTGATAGCGCCGAACGGCTAGCACAGCTGCGGCTATCCCGCACCGAACACGTCGGCGCGGTAACCTTTCGCCAATTGCTGCGCCAATTCGGCACAGCAACCGCCGCCCTCAAAGCCCTGCCCGATTTGTCCAAGCGCGGCGGGCGCAGCAAACCGCTGCAACCTGCCCCCCTCGGGGACGCGGAAAAAATCATGGCGGCGCTGGAGGCTTTCGGCGGAAAACTGTTGTCTTTCAGTGATGAAGAATACCCTGCCCTGCTGCAACGCTGTGATGATGCGCCGCCGCTGCTGTTTGCGGCGGGACACCTCGCACTTCTGCAAAAGCCGTCGGTTGCGATTGTGGGAGCGCGTAATGCCTCGATTAATGGCCAGCGGTTTACAACGCAGCTGGCGCAGGGCTTAGGCCGCGCCGGGTATGTGGTGGTTTCCGGCCTAGCGCGGGGGATTGATACCGCCGCGCACACGGCAACGCTGGAGACCGGCACAATAGCCGTTATCGGCTGCGGGCTGGATGTATGTTACCCAAAAGAAAACACGGCGCTTCAGGAAAAAATCAGCCGCGAGGGGTTACTCCTCAGTGAATACGCCCCCGGCACACCCCCTGCCGCCGCGCAATTTCCCCGCCGCAACCGGATTATCGCGGGGCATGCGGCGGCGCTGGCGGTGGTGGAGGCATCGCTTCAATCCGGCTCACTCATCACGGCGCGCCTTGCGAATGAATATGGCCGCGAGGTTTTTGCCGTGCCCGGATCGCCGATGGACGCGCGGGCGCAGGGAACCAATCGCCTGTTAAAGCAGGGCGCTCATGTGCTGGAAAACGCTGGTGATATTGTTGAAGTGTTGCAGCGCATCCCCCGGCCACTTCTTGAAAAAAATTCTGTGTATGAGACGGCGGCGGCGCAGTCTATTCCGGAAGGGCTGGCCAATGCGCTGCGGGCGCGCTTGCCTACGTTGCTATCGGCTAGCCCACTGCCGATGGAATCATTGTTAGAACAGGCGGATGCCCCGCCCGCGGTTGTGCATCTTGTTCTACTGGAACTTGAGCTGGCCGGAAGGCTCGAACGCCATCCCGGCGGCGGCCTCAGTTTGTTGTATTAATCCGCTTATAACGGCGCTATGAAGAAAGACGTGACAGAAACTGCGTCATCCCGACCAAAGCCGCTTAGCGGCTGCGTGGAGGGATCTCCCTGAAGATGCAAGGAGATCTCTCGACTGCGCAAGGCTTGCCTTGCTTCGCTCGAGATGACGAACTTTTGCGCAACCTCTAAAAAAATATAAGGATAAAAAAATGGCCAACCCGCAACAACTCCTTGAAGATTTCTCCAAGCTCGCCGGCGGCGCGTTTTCCGCCGTTCAGGGCGCGGGGCAGGAATTCCAAGCCTCTATCAAAAGCCATTTTGAGCACTGGGCGCGCGAGTCGGGTCTTGTTACCCGCGCGGAGTGGGACGGACTGCAAGCTATGCTGGACAAAACTCGGCAGGAGAATGCGGCGCTGGCGGCGCGGGTTCAGGAGCTGGAAGCTAAGCTTACCCCAAAATCCTAATTCGCCGTTGGCTTTCTGGCACGCGGTTTTGCTGGCGCTTTGCGTGCAGCGGGCTTCTTCGCCGCGCCGGTATCCGCATCGCCGCCCGCCGCGCGGGGTTTACGCTTTGCCGCCGCGCCGGATTTTTTCTCCGGCTTGTCAGCTTTATCCGCAACGGTGCTCAAAAGCTCCACCGCCCGCTCCAGCGTTAGCTCCTCCGGCTTGGATTCTTTTGGAAGCGGCACCACCGCCTTGCCCATTATAATCAGCCATTTAAAGCCTTTTTTCTGAACAATAATGGCTTTTTTGGTGTGCGGGTGCATGCCCACATCGCGGCGGTTTTTTGCGGCACGTTCAATGCCGGCGGCCATGAGATCCACGGCGCGGTTTAAGCCCATGGTCAGGATGTCGTCTTCCTTGCCCACGCGCGCGTAGGTGCTGGACATTTTAAGGTATGGCCCCCAGGGGCCAACGCCCGCGGTTATCATCTCGCCGGTATCAGGATACGCGCCAATGTCGCGCGGCAGGGATAAGAGGCGCACGGCGCTCTCATGAGTCAGCTTACTGGCATCCATCCCCTTCGGCAGTGTGGCGCGGCGGGGCTTTGCGCCCGTTGTCGTCGCATCGGGATAGGCGGCCTCTAAATACGCACCGTAGATGCCTTTTTTCAGCATGATTTTACCGCCGGTTATCGGCTCAATGCCTAGGTCTTGAACATCCGCGCCGCCCTCG